>NZ_LEKI01000180.1:0-10745 GCF_001029525.1 Nocardiopsis sp. RV163
TCGGCCCCGCCCCCGGAGCGGGTGGCGAGCACGACCGCGGCCCCGGAGTCGCGCACGCCCCCGGTGGGGCCCCGGGTGTTCCAGCGCGCCCGGGGGCCAGTCCCGCGGTCAGGTCGTCGAGGACGGCGGGGAGGGGGAACGGCGCGTCCCGGTGCCGGGCCGGACGCGCCGGACCCGCGGGGCGGGCCCGAACGGCTGCGGTTCGCGCTCCGCCTGGTCGACGGAGCTGACGAGTACGGCCTGGTGTTCTGCTTCGCCCGCCTCGGCGGCGCGGCGGAAGGGGGCGCGGAGGCCCACCAGGCGGTCTGGTACGCGGCCGACCGGCGCGCACGCGTGCACGGCGGCGAGTCTTGGGTGGACCAGGGGTGCGTCGACGCTGTCCGCGCCCTCGTCGGGGCCGACCGGGTCACCGACCCGCGGGTGCGCCGTGCGCTCCTGGACGCCCTCTCCCAGGGACGCCTGCCCGAACCCGACCGCCTGCTCCCGCGCGCGGCGCGGTGGCGGGAGGAGCCCCTGGACCTGGACGCCGGGGGCGTGGTGTACATGCGCGGGGACGGGCGCGGCGGTTTCCTCGTCGAGGCGCGGGGAGAGGAGTCCGGCTTCCGGCTTCGGCTGTCCCCGGCCGGGGACAGCGCGTCCGGGTGCGGCGGCCATCCGCGCGAGCGGGCCGACACGTCCGGGGCCCGCACCGCCCACGGCTCCGCGGCCCCCGGCAGGGAGCCCCGGGACCCGGAGGCCGTGAGCCTGGAGGCCGCGGGCGTCCTTCGCCTGCGGGACCGTTCCGTGCGGGTCACGGGCCGGGGCTGGCACGAGCACACGTCCGGCGGGGGCCTCCTCCCGGCGCGGGACGGCCGCGACGCCTCCTGGTCCCGTGCCCGCGTCCGCCTGGACAACGGGTGGGAGCTGACCGTCCACCGCGCCGGCGGGGCCGACACCCCCGGCGAGACCCCGCCCGCGTGCGGGGCGACGGCCGTGCTGTCCTCCCCGGACGGGGAGCGCGTCGAGGCTCCCGCCACCCTGCTCGGCCTGCGCCCCTGGACGTCCCTGACCACCCTCAACACCTATCCCACGGCCTGCGACGTCGAGGTCCCGCTCCTGGAACTGCGGCTCCGGGCCACGGCGTGGTTCCCGCGCCAGGAGGCGGTCTCGGTCACCGCCCCCTGCGGGAGGCTGGAGGCCCACGCCGACGCCGAGGGCACGATGGGCGGCCGCCCGGTCCGCGGCCACGGACTCTGGGAGGTCTTCCCCGACACCCGGATCGAGGACTTCGAGCGCCACGTCACCCGCGTCCGCGCGGTCACCCGCCAGGAGATCGACCGCCTCTACCCGGCGGAGCCGGACGCGCGCTCCCTGACGGAGCTGGCCGGGACCGAGCACCGGCCCGAACGTCTCGACGGCGCGGTGCTGGAGGACCTGCACGCGTCGCTCGTGGGCCCGGTCCGGCACACCACCGCGGGCCTGGGCAGGAGCTGGCGCTCCTACGTCTCGACGGCGGCCGTCGAGCTGTTCGGCGTCGACAGCGAGCCCTACCGGCCCCTGCTGGCGGCCGCCGAGCTCCTGCACACCGGCAGCCTCATCGTCGACGACGTCGAGGACCGCTCACCGCTGCGGCGTGGCCGACCCGCGGCCCACGTCCTCTTCGGCGAGGCGGTCGCCGTCAACGCGGGCACGGCGGCCTACTTCGCGCTGGACCGCGTCCTGAACCGGGTCCTGCCCGACGACGCGGCCCTGAGGCTGCGCGTCTACCAGGTCTACCTACGGGTGCTGCGGGCCGGACACGGCGGACAGGCGATCGACATCGCGGGCCACCGGGCCGCGATGGACGAGGCCGTGGAGACGGGCGACGCCGAGGCGCTCCTGCGGCGGGTGCGCTCGGGCCACTGGCTCAAGACCGCGGCGCCCGTGCGGGGGCTGGCCGAGATCGGCGCGCTCGTCGCCGGCGCCCGGGAGGAGCAGTTCCGGGCGCTGGGCGAGTACTTCGACGCCGTGGGGCTGGCCTACCAGATCTCCGACGACGTCATGGACCTGCGCGGCCTCACCGCGCCCGCCGAGGGCGGCGGACGCTCGGCGACCAAGCACACCGCCGAGGACCTGCGCGCGGGCAAGGTCACGATGCCGCTGGCCCACGCCGTGGCCCTGCTGCCGCCCCGCCGGGTGCGCGAGCTCTGGTACGCGGTGCGCGACGGCGACGCCGACGAGGCGACCGTGGCCGCCGCCGCGGCGTCCCTGGAGGAGTGCGGCGCGGTCGCCGCCTGCACCGGGGAGGCCCGGGACCTGGTCGAGCGGACGTGGAAGCCCCTGCGGGACCTCGTGCCCTGCACCTGGGCCTCCGTCATGATGGACGCCCTCGGCGCCTACGCCGCCCGCAGGGAACGCGAGTAGTAGCGGCGACCCCTTCCCCCTCACGAGTGAGCAGACCCATGTCACACGCACCCGCCCCCACGCCCGCGCTGCGGGTCCGCGGCGTCCACAAGTCCTACGGCCGCCACCACGTGCTGCGCGGCGCCGAACTCGAACTCCCCGAGGCCTGCCTGGCCGGACTGGTCGGGGAGAACGGCTCCGGCAAGTCCACCCTGCTGCGCATCCTCTCGGGCGTCCTCGCCCCCGACCGCGGCACCGTCGAGCACCCCGGCAGCCTGGGCTACTGCCCCCAGCACACGGTGCTGAACCCGGCCTTCACCGTCGCCCAGCACCTGCGCCTCTTCCAGGTCGCGCACGACCTGCCCGACCTGTCCCGCGCCCGCGAACTCCTCGACGTCCTCGGGTGCGCCGAGTACCTCGACCACCGGGTCTGCACGCTCAGCGGCGGCACCCGGCAGAAGCTCAACCTCACCCTCGCGCTGATGCACGACCCGCACCTGCTGCTCCTGGACGAGCCCTACCAGGGTTTCGACTGGGACACCTACGAGCGTTTCTGGCGGCTGGCGGCCGACCTGCGCGACCGGGGGCGCTCCGTGCTGGTGGTCTCCCACATCGCCTTCGACACGGTGCGCTTCGACCGCCTGTGGCGGCTGGAGGGCGGGCGTCTGGTGGAGGGGGCGTCCTCGTCGGCGCCCCCGGCCCCCGCGGCGGCGGAGGGCCTGTGATGCGCCGCGCCTGGACCCGTTACGCCACCGCCACCCGCATGGCCCTGCTGGAGCACCTGCGCAACCGGCTGGCGCTGGTCCTGGTGGTGCTCTTCATCCCCGTCTGGATCACCCTGGTCTACCTGGTGATCGCCGACGCCGACGTGCGGTTCCTCCTGCGCGCCACCGGCGAGACCGTCACCGTGCACGGCAACCACGTCAGCAAGATCTCCGGCGCCGTCAACGCCGTCACGCTGATCGTCGGCTTCATGATGTTCATCGTCACCTACCGCTCCTTCGGGTTCGACCAGCGGCTGGCGATGGCCGGGTACCCGCGCCTGCACCTGCTCGCGGCCAAGCTCACGGCGCTGGTCACGGCCTCGGCGCTGGTCTGCGCCTACGCGGTGGCGGTGATCTGCTGGTACTGGGTCCCCGAACAGCCGTTCATGCTGTGGCTCTCCCTGCTGGGGTCCGCGCTGGCCTTCGGCGGGATCGGGGTGATGCTGGCGGCCCTGCTCCGGGGGGAGCTGGAGGGCATGTTCTGCATCGTCATGCTGTCCATCGTCGACATGGGGTTGCAGAACCCGGTGGCCAACCCGTCCTCGGACAGCGACGTCGTGCGCTACCTGCCCACCTACGGCACCATGCAGACCGGGGTCGCCGCGGGCTTCCAGGACACGGTGCCGCTCGCGTACCTGCTGCTGGGGCCGGCGTGGTTCCTGGCCACGGTGGCGGTGGCGGGGGCGGCGTTCCGCCTGCGCACCCGGGACCGCAGCCGTGCCTTCGTCCGCCCGGGTGCCCTCCGGCCGCGCCGGGTCCGCGCGGGCTGACCGGCGGCGCCGCGCCCGCCGGGCACCGGACGGCGGCGCGGCGCCGCAAACCCTTCCCGCTCCCAAAGCGTCGGGAAACATTATTCTGTACCGCATTCGAAACTATGGGAAAAGGTTTTCTGGGCGGTGCGGATTCCGCCCCCGGGGCGGTCGTACACGTTTTCCCGGACTATGCGCCGGTGGCGCGCCAAGCCCGTGTGGGCGGGCGGTCCCGCCTGCTCCCACGGGCTGCTGAAACCCTCTTCCCGCCAGGTCCGCCGGAGCGTTTCCTGGAATACACCGCTGCGGGTTCGCGTTGGAATGCATAACAGGAGTTCGGGCCGGTGGTGAAGGTCCGCCGCAACGCCGCTCCGGTTCCCGAGGCAGCGGGCGTGAGCGGAGGCCGTGGGGAGGAGCGGTGCAGCACATCGAACACATGCCGTACGGCGAGGTCCCGGCCGACGCCGACCCCGGCGCGATGACCCCGGAGGCGCTCGCCTCCCTCGACCGCTTCGGCCGGGAGGTCTCCGCGGCCGCCCGCCGGGCCCTGCGGGCGCGCGCCGAGGCGGGGGAGACCGCGTCCGCCGCCCGCGCGTGGAACGTCCTGGCCTCGGCCGACGGGGACTACTCCGTTCGCGAGGCGGCGCACGTCCTCAACCGGGACCCCTCCATCTCCACCGGACAGCGCCGCCCGTTCTCCTTCATCCGCGACAGCGGGATGGTCTCCCCGGACGACGACGTGCCCAAGGCCCGGCACCAACGCCACCTGCGCCTGCGGCCCACGTCCTACGAGCACCCCCGCACGGGCAGGCGCATGCCGGGGAGGCCTCAACTGCGGGTCACCGCCGAGGGGCTGCGGTACCTGCACCGGAGGATGGCCGGACACACCGCCCCGGCCCTGGACGAGGCGGCGTAGAGCCCGGACCCCTGTCGCGGGGGGCGCCGGTCAGGGGCGGCCCGCGGCGCACCGCGCCGGGGCCCCTCCCCACGGCGGTTCCGACGCCCTCCGCGGAGGGCGACCGCGCCCGCCACGAGAATCCCCCCGTGCTGTCCCTCCACCCGGGACGGCCGCAGGGGGCCCGGACCCGGCGGCGAGCGTCAGGTCCTCCCCAGTGCGGTCCCGGACCGGGCGCGGTCCCGGACCGGGCGCGGTCCGGGACCGGCCCGTCTCAGGACAGGCGCAGTCCCACGCGGGCGGTACCGGCGGGGACCGACACCAGGGCGCCCTCGCCGGTCGCGGTGACCTCCGCGCCGGGACCGTCGGCCTCGGCCGCGCCCGCGCCGACCAGCAGCACCCGCCACCCGTGGGCCGGGGCGGCCTGGGCCTCCACGGCGACCCCGCCCTCCGAACGCTCGGTCCGGAAGACCGCGGCGGCCGAGCCGTCGGCGGACGGCACGACAGTGGTGGACGCCGGGGCGGCCTCCCCGGCGCCGTACACGCGCAGGGTCAGCCCGTCCGTGTAGTCGTAGTCGGGCCGGTCGTCCACCGCGCCGACCGGCAGGACCGCGTTCGGCCGCACCAGCAGGGGCAGGGAGTCGAACCCGTGGGTCTCGCGGCGCCAGGCCGGGCCCCGCACCGTCTCGCCCGTGAGCAGGTGGGTCCACACGCCCTCGGGGACGTAGTACTCCACGGAGCCGTCCGCGCTCAGCACGGGGGCGACCAGCAGGTCCTCGCCCAGCATGTACTGCGTGTCCAGGTGGTGGCAGGTCGGGTCTTCGGGGAACTCCAGCAGCATCGCGCGCATCACGGGCGTGCCCTCCCGGTGGGCCTGCACGGCCGCGCCGAACAGGTAGGGCATGAGCGCGCACTTGAGCCTGGTGAACACGCGGGCCACCTCGGTGGACTCCTCGTCGAAGTCCCACGGCACCCGGTAGGAGCGGCTGCCGTGCAGCCTGCTGTGCGAGGAGAGCAGGCCGAACGCGAGCCAGCGCTTGAACACCGCGGCGTCGGGTGTGCCCTCGAAGCCGCCGATGTCGTGGCTCCAGAACCCGAACCCCGACAGCCCCAGGGACAGGCCGCCGCGCAGGCTCTCCGCCATCGCCCCGAACGTCGAGGCGCAGTCGCCGCCCCAGTGCACCGGGAAGCTCTGCCCGCCCGCCGTGGCCGAGCGCGCGAACAGGACGGCCTCGCCCTCACCGCGCTCGCGCTTCAGCAGGTCGAACACCGTCTCGTTGTACAGGTGCGTGTAGTAGTTGTGCATGGCCTGCGGGTCGGAGCCGTCCGACCACACCACGTCGGTCGGCACCCGCTCGCCGAAGTCGGTCTTGAAGCAGTCCACACCCATGTCGAGCAGGGCCTTGAGCTTTCCGGCGTACCACGCGCGGGCGTCGGCGGACGTGAAGTCCACCAGCGCCATCCCCGCCTGCCACATGTCCCACTGCCACACGGTCCCGTCCGGCCGCCGGACCAGGTGCCCCAGCCGGGAGCCCTCCTCGAACAGCGCCGACCGCTGGGCGATGTAGGGGTTGATCCACACGCAGGTCCGCAGCCCGCGCCCCTTGAGCCGGGAGAGCATGCCCACGGGATCGGGGAACAGCTCCGGGTCCCACTCGAAGTCGCACCAGTGGAACTCGCGCATCCAGAAGCAGTCGAAGTGGAACACGCTGAGCGGCACGCCCCGCTCGGCCATGCCGCCGATGAAGCGGTTGACCGTGTCCTCGTCGTAGGAGGTGGTGAACGACGTGGAAAGCCACAGCCCGAACGACCACCGCGGCGGCAGCGCGGGGCGGCCGGTGAGCGCGGTGTAGCGGGCCAGGATCTCCTTGGGGCTCTCCCCGTGGATCACGTAGTAGGTCAGGGCGTGGTCCTCCACGCTGAACTGCACGCGGCCGACCGACTCCGAGCCGACCTCGAACGACACCGGTCCCGAGTGCGCCACGAACACCCCGTAGCCCCGGTTGGTCAGGTAGAACGGCACGTTCTTGTAGGCCTGCTCGCTGCTCGTGCCGCCGTCGGCCTGCCAGATGTCCACGGTCTGGCCGTTGCGCGTGAACGGCGTGAACCGCTCGCCCATGCCGTACACCAGCTCGCGTATCCCCAGCGACAGCTGACCGAGCATGTGGTGGGAGCCGTCCGCGTCCTCCATGAAGGCGGTGCCCTTGGCGTCGGAGCCGGTCAGCACGGTGCCGCCCGCGCGGAACTCCATCCGCCAGGGGCCCTCGGTGGCCACGCGCAGCGACAGGTTCCCGCTGGTCAGCTCCACCGACGAACCGTCCCGCCGCACGGAGGGCGCGGCGCCGGGGTCGCCGCGCACGTCGAACTCCGGCGCGCGCCGGACCGAACCCGCCAGGTGTGTGCTCCGCACACCGATCACGCCGGGCGCTGGCGACCAGCAGTCCACCGTGATCAGCGGTGTGTTGAGGGTGTCACCCCGGTGCCCGATCGGGCGCACCGGGGCGTAGAGGGTGAACCGGTCGTCGAGTACCCGCACGTCGCGGGCCTCGCGCGCGCGGTTGGCGCGTACGCCCTCCCTCATCTGCCAGAAACCGTCGGTGAACTTCATGGCCGTCCCTTCCCTGTCGTCGTGGTCTCGGTTCGCCGGTGGCGCGGGCGGCGGGTCACTTGATCGACCCCCCGGAGATCCCGGCCGCCACGTATTTCTGCGCGACGACGAGGAGCACCGCCGCGGGGATCGAGGAGAGGACGGCCACGGCCATGACGGCGCCCCAGTCGCCGACGTGCGCGCCGATGTACTCGTAGATGCCGAGCGTCACGGGCTTGACCGCGTCGGTCGTGTTCAGCGTCAGCGCGAACAGGAAGTCCGACCACGCGAACAGGAAGGTGAACAGGCTGCCCGTGATCAGCGCGTTGCGGCTCATCGGCAGCACGATCGAGACCAGCACGCGCAGGCGTCCGCCGCCGTCGAGCATCCCGGCCTCCAGCACCTCCTCGGGGATGGACACCATGAACGCGCGCAGCAGGACGATCGTGAAGGGGATGCCCAGGGACGCGTCGGCCAGGATCAGCCCCAGGTAGGAGTTGACCAGGTCCAGTTCGACGTAGGCGTTGTACAGCGCGTTGGCCACGACGATGCCCGGGACCATCTGGGTGATCAGGGTGGCGAACACGACCGTCTCCGCGCCGCGCAGCCGGAACCGGGCCAGGGCGTAGGCGGCCGGGGCGGCCACCACGAGGCAGACCGCGACCGCGCCGAGCGCCACCAGGATCGACGTGAGCAGGTTGCCCGCCTGCGACTCCCAGGCCCGCTGGAAGTTGCCGAGGTCGAGCGTGCGCGGGAACCACCGCAGCTCCACCATCGCGGCGCCCGGTTGCAGCGCCGTGTTGACCATCCAGTACAGCGGGAACAGCAGCACGGCCAGGACCAGGACGCCGAACACCACGCTCACGGCGTCGCCCCGCGCCCCGCGCGTCATGCGCGGGCGCCGGGGCCGCGCGGCGGCCGGCGCCCCGCCGCTCCGGTTCGGGCCCGCCGGTGCGGGGGCGGTGCTCTCGGGCGCGGCGCTCATCGGGTGACACCTCCACGGTTGGCGCGCAGGTAGATGACCGCGAACACCATGCTGACGAGGATCAGGACGTTGCCCACCACGGCTCCCTGGCCGAAGTCGAGCTGGAGGAAGGACAGCTGGTAGGTGAGGGTGCCCAGGGTCTCCGTGGAGTGCGCCGGACCGCCATTGGTCAGCGCCAGGATCAGGTCCAGGATCTTCACGGTCGACATGAAGCCCAGCACCAGCACCACGGTCACCACGGGACGCAGCAGGGGCAGGGTCACCCCGAAGAAGGTGCGCAGCGGGCCCGCGCCGTCGAGCACGGCCGCCTCGCGCAGCTCCGCGGGGATCTCCTGGAGACCGCCGTAGAGGATCACCATGTTGAAGGGGATGCCGATCCAGATGTTGACCAGCACCACCGACAGCAGCGCGAAGTCGGGGCTGCTCAGCCAGGGCACGGCCGAGGACGTGATCTGGAGCGCCTGGAGCGACTCGTTCAGCACGCCGGTCTCCTGGTCCAGGACCCGGCGCCAGACGGTTCCGGCCACCACCATCGGGATCAGCCACGGCAGCAGGAGCAGGGAGCGCATGATCCCCGACAGCGGGAAGCGGCGGCTGAAGAAGACCGCCAGCGCCATGCCGACGCAGAACTGGCCCGTCAGCGATCCCAGCGTGAACAGCAGGGTGTGCCACAGGGACGCGCCGAACAGCTCGTTGGCGAAGACCGCCCGCCAGTTGTCCAGCCCGTTGAACGGAGCCTCCCCCGTGAAGTACGTGGCGAAGGTGTAGTCCTGGAAGCTCATCACCACGTTGCGGACCAGCGGGTACCCGAAGAACAACAGCATGTACAGCAGCGCCGGGGCGACGAACAGCCACTTCGCGAGGTTCCGGTTCGAGGGGCTCCGGCGCCCGCGCGCCGCGGCCGCCGTCGTTGTCGTCGCCGTCATGATCCGGCCTCCAGCTCCGCCTCGACCCGCGCCTGGGCGCGTTCCATGGCCTCCCGCGGGCCCGCCTCGCCGGTGAGCGACGCCTGGAGCGCGGTGCCGATGGCCTGGGAGTAGGTGTTCCACTCGGTGCCGGCGTACTCGGTCCGGCTGCGCGCCGTGCGCACCTGGTCCACGAACGGGGACAGCTCCGGGACCAGGTCGCGGTACTGCTCGGCCGCCTCGGTGTCCACGGGCACGTTGCTGCCCTTGGTCGACCAGTCCAACTGGGCCTCGGCCGTGGTCAGGCAGGCCACGAGTTCGGCGGCCACGCGTTCGCGCTCGGGGTCCTCGGCGTTGACCGGCACGGTGAAGGTGGTTCCGCCGATCGGCGCGACCGAGGTGTCCCCGGCCTCGGGCACGGGGATCTCCGCCACGGCCCACCCCAGTTCGGGGTGCTCCCGGAGGACCGGCAACTGCCAGGGGCCGTTCACCATCATGGCCGCGTTGCCCGCGATGAACTGGTCGTTGACGTCGGCCTGGGTCCAGTTGACCACCGAGGGGGAGACCGACCCCGACTCGACCAGCGAGGTGACGTACTCCAGCGACTCCACCGACTCCTGCGAGGCCAGCTCGCTCTCGTCGCCGCCGTTGGACCACAGCCACGGCAGGAACTGGTAGACGCCGTCCTCGGTGGCCAGGGCGCTGATCGCCAGGCCGTAGCGCCCGCCCCCGGTCAGCTCGGCGGCGGCCTCCTCCAGCTCCGCCCAGGTACCGGGCGGGTCGACGCCCGCCTCCTCCAGGGCAGCCGTGTTGTAGAAGAGCCCCAGGGAGTTCACCGACCGGGCGGCGCCGTAGTACACGCCCTCGTAGCTTCCGATGGACAGGGCCCCCTCGGACAGGCCCCGCGTTGGTACGCCGAGGTCCTCCAGCGGTACCAGGCCCCCGGCCGCCGCGAACTGCGGCAGGTCCGAGCCGTCGAGCGAGAGCACGTCGGGTAGCGAGTCGGAGGAGGCCATCCGCAGGGCCTTGGGCACGAGCTGGTCGGCGGGCACGCTGATCTGGCGCACCTCCACGCCCACCTGTTCGCCGCACAGGTCCATGGCCTCCTCGTCCCAGGTGTGGTACGGCTCGTCGGTGCTGGAGTTCATGACGGTGTACACGCTCGGGTCGCGTTCGGCCGCGCAACCGACTCCGGTCAGGGCGAGCGCCGCGGCGCAGGCGGCCGCCGAAGCCGTTCTTAGCAGGCGGTACGGGTGTCGGTGCAGGTGTTCGCGCATGTCGGGGGCCTTTTCGGCGGGGGCGGGTGTCAGCGCGCCGGCCGCGTCGTGTCGGGGGCTGGCGCCACCGGGGCCGCGACCGGCAGGTAGCCGGACGGCGGGCGGTTCATGCACGGACTGAGCCGCGCCGCCGGGGAGCTGGGCTACGACCTGCTGCTCCTGACCGTGCGCGACGACGACGCCGGGGCGCACGGGCTGGAGCGCGCCGCGCGCAGCAGGCTC
>NZ_LEKI01000181.1:0-10649 GCF_001029525.1 Nocardiopsis sp. RV163
GGTGAGGGGCGGGCACGGGCGAATACGCCGAAGGCGCCGGAGGTTCCCGTTCACAGGGCGCCCGAGCAAGGAAGACACCGCGCCGCAGGCGTCCGTTGGGGGCGGTAGCCCGTCCCGACGCGCGGCGTCCCCGACGGGCGATGGCGGACGACGGGCGGGCCGAAGCGAAGCGGAGGCCCAAAGCGACGAGAAGGGCGCATACCGATGAGCGCGACGTTCCTGGGCATCCCGCCCTTTCCCGAGGCCGCCGCGGGCGCGGTCCACGACGCCCGGCTGCGGCACAACCTGCGCAGGGCCACGCACACCATCCGCGACAAGCGCGCCGCCGTCGTCGACGAGCTGCACGAGGACTGGCAGCGCCTGCGGGCGGAGGGCGCGGCGGTCAAGGAGCACACCCTGCGCCACCTGGACCGCTACCTGGAACAGTTGGAGGAGTCCGTCCAGCGGGCGGGCGGACGGGTGCACTGGGCCTCGGACGCGGCCGAGGCCAACGAGATCGTCACCCGGCTGGTCCGGGACACCGGCGAGACCGACGTGGTCAAGGTCAAGTCGATGGCCACCCAGGAGATCGAGCTCAACGACGCCCTCGCCGCCGCCGGGATCACGGCCTACGAGACCGACCTGGCCGAGCTGATCGTGCAGTTGGGCGAGGACCTTCCCTCGCACATCCTGGTGCCCGCCATCCACCTGGGCCGCGCCCAGATCCGCGAGATCTTCCTGGAGCAGATGGCCGAGTGGGGCGTGCCAGCGCCCCGGGGCCTGACCGACGACCCCCGGGCGCTGGCCGAGGCGGCCCGCGTGCACCTGCGCGAACGCTTCCTGCGCACCCGCACCGCGATCTCGGGGGCCAACTTCGCGGTGGCCGACAGCGGCACGCTCGTGGTGCTGGAGTCGGAGGGCAACGGGCGCATGTGCCTGACCCTGCCCCGGACGCTGATCTCCGTGGTCGGCATCGAGAAGATCGTGCCGACCTGGTCGGACCTGGAGGTGTTCCTCCAACTGCTGCCGCGTTCCTCCACCGGCGAGCGGATGAACCCCTACACCTCCACCTGGAGCGGGGTGACGCCGGGGGACGGGCCCCAGGAGTTCCACCTGGTGCTGCTGGACAACGGCCGCACCGACGTGCTGGCCGACACCGTGGGCCGCCAGGCGCTGCGCTGCATCCGCTGCTCGGCGTGCCTGAACACCTGCCCGGTCTACGAGCGCACCGGCGGGCACTCCTACGGTTCGGTCTACCCGGGCCCGATCGGCGCGATCCTCACCCCGCAACTGCGGGGGATGTCCTCGCCGGTGGACGAGGCGCTGCCCTACGCGTCCTCGCTGTGCGGGGCCTGCTACGAGGTGTGCCCGGTGGCCATCGACATCCCCGAGGTGCTGGTGCACCTGCGCGAGGAGGTCGTGGAGCGCTCCGGGCACGCGGGCGAGAAGGCGCTCATGGCGGGTGCCGAGGCGGTGCTGTCCTCCCCGCGGACGCTGCGCGCGGTCCAGCGGGCGGCGGGGCTGGGGCGCCGCGCGGTCCCGCGCCACCTGCCGGGCCTGGCGGGGGCCTGGACCGACACCAGGGACGTGCCCGACGTCCCGGCCGAGTCCTTCCGCCAGTGGTGGGACAGGCGCGGGAGGGAGGGCCGATGAGCAGCCGCGAGCGGATCCTGGCCAGGGTCAGGAGGGCGCTGGCCGACGTGCCCGCCGACGAGTCGCCGGTGCGGGAGGCGGGGCGCGGCTACGCCGACAGCCACGACGCGGGCCCCTCGTTGGAGGTGCTGGAGGACCGGCTGCTGGACTACCGCGCGCTGGTGCGCCGGGTGGGCGCCGACCGCGTGGCCGCAGAGGTGGCCGCCGCGCTGGAGCGCCGGGGGGCGCGGCGGGTGGTCGTCCCGGCGGACGCGCCGCCGGAGTGGTTCGCGCACGCCTCCGCCCAGCGGCTGCCCGACTCGCGTGGGGAGCCGCTGGCGGTCGCCGACCTCACCGGCGTGGACGGGGTGGTCACCGGCTGCGCGGTGGCCGTCGCCGAGACCGGCACGATCGTCCTGGACGGCGGGCCGGGCCAGGGGCGCCGGGCCGTCACCCTGGTGCCGGACTACCACCTGTGCGTGGTGCGCGCCGACCAGGTGGTGGACGGGGTTCCGCAGGCGGTCCGGCTCCTGGACCCGTCGCGCCCGCTCACCTGGATCAGCGGCCCCTCCGCGACCAGCGACATCGAGCTGAACCGGGTGGAGGGGGTGCACGGCCCGCGCACACTTGAGGTGCTGCTGGTCGAACCCGCTTCCTGAACCCGCTGGTGGGAGCCCCAGGGATGGGGCTTCCCCCACCCCCCTCCTCCGGGACACCCCCGGGGCAGGGGGGTGGAGGTCCCGATGGCGCCGGGCGGGTCGCCCTCCCTAGCGTGGGCGGTGACCACGACGGCACCGAACGACGGGACACCATGCCCCCTTCACCGCACCCCTCCGCCCCTGCCTCCTCGCGCGCGCTCCGGTCCGGTACCGCGCTCGCCGCGGCCGCCGCGCTGGCGCTGCCGCTCTCCCTGGCCGCGTCCGGAACGGCCGCGGCCGACACCGGCCCCTCCGGCGCCTCCGCCGACGACCTCCGGGCCGCCCTGCCCGAGCCCACCGGGGACCACCCGGTGGGCAGGACGACCCTGCACCTGGTGGACGGGGAGCGCGAGGACGTGTGGGTGGGCGGGCCCCGCCAGCTGATGGTCACCCTGTGGTACCCGGCGCGGGCGGACGCGGGCCGGCCCGCGCCGTACATGACCGAGGCCGAGTCCGCCGCCATGGTCGCGGAGCTCGGCCTGGAGCTGCCCGCCGACCTCCTGCACAGCGGGGTGCGCACCTCCTCCCGCCTGGACGTGCCGCCCGCGCGCGCCCGCGACGGGTTCCCGCTGGTGGTCCTGTCCCCCGGCGCGGGGCACAACCGGATCGAGCTGTCCTCGCTGGCCGAGGAACTGGCCAGCAACGGCTTCGTGGTGGCCGGGGTCGACCACGCCCACGAGGCCGCGCCCGTGGAGTTCCCCGACGGGCTGGTCACCGAGTGCACCGGGTGCCAGAGCGGCGAGTGGGCCCTGGGCGCGACCAACCGGGCCGAGGACGTCTCCTTCCTCCTGGACCGGCTCACCGGCCCCGACCCGGCGTGGCGGTGGTCGCGGGTCATCGACGCCTCCCGGATCGGGATGGCGGGGCACTCCTGGGGCGGCACGGCCACCGCCGAGACGCTCCGCGCCGAGGATCGGGTGGACGCCGGGATCAACCTGGACGGCCCCTACTACGCGCCCGCGGTGGAGGAGGGGCTGGACAAGCCGCTGGCGCTGATCGAGAACGACCAGGGCAACACCTGGGACGGCGTCGAGCAGATGTGGCCCCGCCTGGAGGGCTGGCGGCAGTGGATCCGCCTCGACGGTTCGGGGCACTCCAACAGCATCGACCGGGGCGTGCTGATGGAGCAGCTCGGCCTGACCGGCGTCCTCACCCCCGAGCAGTGGCGGGCCGTGTTCGGCGACGTCGGCGTCGAGCGCGGCCTGGAGCTGGTGCGCACCTACAGCCTGGCGTTCTTCGACCACCACCTGCGCGGCGGGGACCAGCCCCTGCTGGAGGACCCCGGGGCCTTCCACCCCGAACTGGTCGTGGTCGAGCCCGACGAGGGGTAGCCGACGCGGGACGGGCCGTCGGCACCGCGGCTGGTCGCGGTGGTGCGCGCTCGAACGCCTCCGGCCGCCCGCGCGGCCGGTCAGTCCCGCGGCCGCCAGGACGCCAGCAGCCGCTCCAGGGCGTCGGGGTCGGAGCGTTCCGGCGCGAACGGTGCCTGGTAGCGGGCCCCGGCGCCGCGCGCGACCCTGCGGGGTCGCGGGGCGGAAGCGGGCACGGGCCGCTCCTCCCGTGCCAGCTCGCCGTCCTCCCCAGCCAGGGGCGCCTGGTAGCGCGCCCCGCGCGGGGCGGGCCCGCGCTTCCTGCGCAGCCGCCGCAGCACAGGGGCGCGCTCGCGCACCGGCTCCCCGGGCCCGACCCGCTCCCCGGTGGCGGTGAACCGCACCGGCAGCTCCTCCAGTCCGTGCACGGCCACGGAGTCGCGCCAGCGCAGGTCCTCGGGATCGACGGCCAGGACCATGCCGCGCAGCCGGTCCACGGCGGTGTCGATGGCGGTGCGCGCCAGCTCGCGGGTGAGGCCGGTGGCGGGGCAGCGGTGCGCACCCGCGCCCCAGGACAGGTGGGAGCGGTCGCCGGCCCGGGCCATCGCGTCGTCGCCGCGGGCCACCGACGGGTCGGCGTGCGCGGAGGCGAGCCCCAGCAGAAGCGGCTCGCCCCTGCGGACGCGGACCCCGGAGAAGCTCAGGTCGGCGACCGGGTAGCGCCCGCCGAGCACGCGGATCGGGGAGTCGGTCCACATCACGTAGTCGATGAAGTCCTCAGGGGTGAGGGTGCCGCCCAGGTAGGCGGTCCACACGGCCGGGTCGTCCAACAGCCGGAACAGGGCGTTGCCGATCAGGTGGGTGGTGGGCTCGTGCCCGGACTCCCAGAGCAGCGCCAGCGCCCCCGCCGCCTCGTCGTCGGTGAGCCCGGAGGGGTGGGCGAGCAGCGAGCTGGCCAGGTCCTGCCCCGGGTCGGCGCGCTTGCGCGCGACCAGGCCCGCGAAGTAGGAGCGGACCGCGGCGGCGGCGGGACCGGCCCGGTCGGGTTCGCCGCTCCACAGCCTCGGGGCCAGGTCGGCCAGGAGGCGGCCGTAGGCGTCGGGCAGGCCGAAGAGCTCGTTCAGGACCAGGGCGGGCAGCGGGGCGGCGAACCCGCCGACGAGGTCGGCGGCGCCGTCGGCCGCGACCCGGCCGAGCAGGTGCACGGCGGCGCGTTCGACGACGGGGACCAGACGGGGCGTGCCCACCCCGGCCAGGGTGTCGACGAGGGCAGCGCGCAGCCGCCGGTGCTCCCCGCCGTCGCGGGCCAGGGCGGCGCTGCGGGCGGGCGCTGCGTGTCCGGCGCCCCAGGGGCGCGGGTCGGCGGAGAAGAGGGTGTGGTCGCGCAGGGCCTGGAGGTTCTCCCGGTAGCCGAGCAGGAGCCATCCGGGCACGCCCGGGCCCACCTCGACCGGGACGAGGCCGCCGTGGCGGTCGCGCAGCGCGTCCCAGGGCGCGTCGGCGCCGGTGCTCCCGTGCGGGGGGAGGGCGACCGGGCAGCGGGCGCCGCCGGGCCCCGCTGCCGGGGGGTCGTCGCGGCCGTCGGTCCCGGTTCCCTGGCGCATGGAGACTCCTCAGTGGCTGCGGATGCGAGGCGACGGTACGCGCCCCGTGTTTCCGCCGTGCTTCGGACAGGAAAGCTCCGCCTTTCCGGACGGGGCACCCGGTGACACGGAGGGCCAAGGCGGGGTTACCTCTCACGGCGCCCAGAGGAGCAGGTGTCGGCGCACCGGTGACGTTCGCGCCCCTTCCTCCCCCGGGACTCGCACCCGCCCGCCGCGGACCCGCCGGTCGGTAGGATGGCCTGCTGGTCGCACACCAGCGCCGAACGGAGGACCACGTGGGCAAGAAGGGCCGCGGGCGACAGCGCGGCGGGGACCGGCGGACGGCCGGGCAGGGCGCCCGGCCCTGGACCGGTCCCGCGCCCGGCGACTCCCCCGAGCGGGTGGTCTCGGAGGCGGTCGACGCGCTGGTGCTCGGCCGGGAGGGCGGCGGCGTGGACCTGGCCGCCGCTCGGCTGGCCGACGCCGAGGACCCGGCGCTGGCCGGGGCGGCGGACCGCGCCGTCCGCGACGCCCTGCTGGCGGGGGTGGCCTCGGCCTGGGCGCGCGGGTGGCAGCCCGCCGAGACGGTCCGCCAGGCGGGCCGGGTGCTGGACCCGGTGGCGGCGGCGGTGTGCGCCGACGCGGTGACGGCCGACCTCGACCGCCACTCCCCCGCCGCGGTGGACCCGCGCTGGACCGCGCAGGTGCGCGAACTGGGGGCCGCCGCGTCCTGGGGCGGCAGCGGAGACTACCTGTCGCACGTGGGAGCCGGGCACGGGCTGCTGCGATTCGAGGCGGTGGAGACGGCGCTGCGGCTGCTGGCCGCGCTGCGCGTGCTGCCCCCGCTGCACCGGCTGTGCCCGCCGCCGGGTGAGTTCCGCCCGCGGCCCGAGGGCGCAGCGCGGACCCCGGAGGCGGTGGACCAGGGCAAGCTGGCCCGCGTGCGCGCGCTGCTGGCCAAGGCCGAGTCCACGGATTTCCCCAGCGAGGCGGAGGCGCTGAGCGCCCGCGCGCAGGAGCTGATGGCACGGCACAGCATCGACCGCGCCCTGCTGGCCGAGGAACCCGGGCAGGCGCCGGAGGCCGCCTCGGGGCGGCGGCTGCCGGTGGACGCGCCCTACGACGAGCACAAGGCGGTGCTGCTGCACGAGGTCGCCGAAGCCAACCACTGCCGGGCCGTGTGGGACCGGGATCTGAGGCTGTGCACCGTGATGGGCTTCCCCGGGGACGTGGAGGCGGTGGACCTGATGTTCACGTCGCTGCTGGTGCAGGCCGAGACGGCGATGCGGGCCAGCGGTTCGGTGCGCGACCGGTCCGGCCGAGCGGCGGGCAAGGCCTTTCGCGCCTCGTTCATGTCCGCGTTCGCGGTGCGGGTGGGCGAGCGGCTGGCGGAGTCGGCGCACGCCGCCGAGGAGGCCGCCGCGGCCGAGACGGGGACGGACCTGGTTCCGGTGTTCGCCGCGCGCGAGCGCGAGGTGGAGGCGGCCGTGGCCGAGGCCTTCGGAGAGCTGACCTACTCGCGGGTGCGCGGGCCCGCCAGCGAGGACGGCTGGTACGAGGGCCTGGCGGCGGCCGACGCCGCGTCCCTGGGCGCGCACCGCCGCGTCGCCGACCGCTGAGCCCGCCGCCGCGAAAACCGGTGGCCGCACGACCGGACGAACCTGTACAACCGTGGCCATGCGCAAGTACCCGCGGACCCGGCATATCCGGGGCTCCCGCCTCCAGAGGGGCGACCACGGCCTGGCGGCCGTGCCCTTCTCCGCGCTGGCCGGACGCCACCTGGTGGTGGAGGAGAAGCTGGACGGCGCCAACGCCGGGATCAGCTTCGGCCCCGGCGGCGGGCTGCGCCTCCAGAGCCGGGGCCACTACCTCACCGGCGGCCCCCGCGAGCGGCACTTCGCCCCGTTCAAGGCCTGGGCGGCGACCGTGGCTCCGCTGCTGCGGCCGCGTCTGGGCGAGCGGTACGTGCTGTACGGGGAGTGGCTGTACGCCAAGCACACCGTGTTCTACGACGCGCTGCCGCACCTGTTCTGCGAGTTCGACGTCCTCGACACACGCGAGGACGCGTTCCTGTCCACGCCGCGCCGCCGGGAGCTGCTGGAGGGCGCCCCGGTGGTGTCGGTGCCCGTGCTCCACACGGGCCCGCTGGAGCGGTTGGCGGACCTGATCCGCCTGGTGGGCCCCTCCGCCTGCCGCACCCCCCGCTGGCGCGGGGCCCTGGCCGAGGCGGCGCGGGCGGCGGGCGCCGACCCCGGCCGCGCCCTGGCCGAGAGCGACTGCTCCGATCTCATGGAGGGGCTCTACGTCAAGGTCGAGGAGGGAGACCGCACGGTGGACCGGTACAAGTGGGTGCGCCCGGGGTTCACCTCCGCCGTCCTGGACTCGGGAACGCACTGGCTGGACCGGCCGCTGATCGCGAACGGGCTGGCCGACCCGGAGGTGCTCTATGCGGGTGTTCGCTGAGCTGTGCCCGGCGCCGCCGCGCTGGGACCTGGACTGGGCGCGGGTGCGCGAGGCCCTCCCGTGGGTGCGCGACCTGGCCGGGGTGGAACAGGATCCGGTGCACCACGCGGAGGGGGACGTGGAGACGCACACCCGCATGGCGTGCGAGGCGCTGGCCGGGCTGCCCGCGTGGCGGTCCCGCCCCGCCGCGGAGCGGGAGCGGCTGTTCGCCGCCGTGCTGCTGCACGACGTCGCCAAACCGCTGTGCACCCGCCGTGGGGAGGACGGCCGGGTGACCGCGCACGGCCACTCCCGACGCGGGGACCTCCTGGCGCGTCGGCTGCTGTGGGAGGCCGCGGCCGAACCCGGGGCGTCCGCCTCCGCGCTGGAGGCGGTGCGCTGGCGCGAGCACGTGGCGGCCCTGGTGCGCCACCACCAGGTGCCGTTCTGGGCGCTGGAGCGGCCGGACCTGCGCCGCATCGCGTTCCGGGTGAGCCTGGTGGCGCGCAACGACGACCTGGTGCTCCTGGCCACAGCCGACATCCTGGGCCGCCGCTGCGGCGACACTGCGGAGGTCATGGAGAACATCGGGCTGTACGGCGAGTACTGCCGGGAGCAGCGGTGCCTGGACCGGCCGAGGGGGTTCCCCTCCGACCACGCCCGGTTCTGGTTCTTCCGCAAGCCAGACCGCGACCCGGACTACGCCGCCCACGACGACACCCGTATGACGGTGACCGTCATGTCGGGGCTGCCGGGTTCGGGCAAGGACACCTGGATCGCTCGCGAGCGGCCGGACGTGCCGGTGGTGAGCCTGGACGCGCTGCGCGCCGAGCTGGGCGTGCGACCGACAGCGGACCAGCGGCCGGTGGCGGCGGCCGCGTACGCGCGCGCACGCGATCACCTGCGCGCGGGGCGGTCGTTCGTGTGGAACGCCACCAACGTCTCGCGTTCGCTGCGCGACCAGTGCGTGGATGTGGCGGCAAACTACCGGGCGCGCGTGGAGATCGTCTCCGTCGAGGCCCCGCCCCGGGTGCTGCGGGCCCGTCTGGACCGCAGGCGGGCGCCGGTACCGGCCGCCGCGGTGGAGCGCCTGGTACGGCGCTGGGAGTGCCCGGACCCGACCGAGGCGCACCGGCTCCTCCGGTGGACGGGCGCCTGAGCCCGCGCGGGACCGGGATTTGGGCACAGCCCGGGGTTTCCCGGCTCCGGGACGCCTGCTCCGCGGCGCCTGCGCCGGGCCGGTGAACGGGACGGTTCCGCGGGGACCGGGCGGCCCCGGACCGGTGCTTCGGCGCGCGAAGGCGGCCTACTCCCCCGCTTCGGGTGGGATCCGCCGGGGGCCAAGGGCGATTTCGGCGTTCTCCCGCGCGGGCCCGCGCGCCGCGGTTAGCCTGATGCCGTTTCAGCGGCTCACGGCACTTCGGGTGGTTTGTCAATGACCGAGCGCATCTACTCCGCCGTGAACGCGTGCCTGGACTGGGTCGAAACGATCGAGCCCCGGCCCGCACTGGACACCGGCAGCCTGCTCTTCCTGCTGGCCGCCCACATGGACGCCGGCGCACCCGACCCCGGGGACTGGTCCACCACCGACGTGCACGACATCGCCCGTACCGTCCGCGACTGGGACAGCGCGCCCGACAACCTCAGGGACACCTGGCTGACATGGTGCGACTTCCTGGTCGAGCAGGGTCGGCTGCTGTCCGCGGAGAGCCCGCGCCGCCTGCGCGCCGCCATCGCCACGGTCGACCTGGCACCCGGTGGTCCGCCGCCGCCCGGGGACCGGACCGACAGCGCCGCCCTGCCGCTCCTGGACCGGCTCGGTGTCGGCGCGGACGGTACCGCCGAGGCGCTGCCGACGGTCGTCCCGGCGGACCCGGCCGACCTGGACGCGGCGGCGCGCCGGTGCCGCCCCCTGTCCGAGGCCGCCCGGCTGGCGGCGTGGACGGGCGGGGGAAGGCCCCTGTGCGCCGAGGGGGACGACGCCCTCACCGCCGACGACACCGCCGGGGCCGCCGCCGACCTGGGGATCGCGCCCGCGAGGGTGGCCGCGCTGTTCGCCGTGGCCAGGGACGCGGGTCTGCTGCGCACCACCTACACCCGGGTGCTGCCGGGCCGGGCGGCGCGGGCCTGGCGGGACGGTGTGCCGGGGGCGGCCGCCGACGCCTGGGCCGACGCCCTGCTGGCCATGACCGACCTGCGCGGGGTGACGGCGTTCCTGCTGCTCACCGATCTGTTCGTGCACGGGGACGCACGCACGCCCGCGCAACTGGTGGCCGTGTACGGACCCGGGATCGCCCTGCGCGGGGAGGACCCGGTGGAGCACGTGCGCCGGGTGCTGGAGACGCTGGAGGGCCTGGGCGCGGTCCGCGGTGTCGGCGGCGGCCGGTTCCGCGTCACGGGCCTCGGCGACCACTTCATGGTGCGCCAACTGCGCCAGACGGGGGCCGACCTCGCACTGACCCCGCCCCTGTCCGGTATGGACGCCGAGGAGGTGCTCGCCCTGGCGGAGCGCGGCCGTCCGGTGGACACCGAGGGCCTGCTGGAGCGGTGGGTGGCCGCCCGCGACACCGAGAGCGCGGTGTGCGGCCTGTTGGAGGCCTGCGACGCCCCCGGTTCCTGGCGCCTGCGTGAGCGGGTGGCCCGGGTGCTCGCCTCGTTGGAGGAGGACCTGGGACCGGTGCTGGGTCTGTACGTGCACCACCCCGTCCTGGGCGGGTGGGCCCGGCGGCTGCGCGGCGGGGCCGCGGGGACGCCAACGTCGCACCAGGAGGTCTGGGCGGTGCTGGACGACTACGCGATCCTGCTGGAGGGCGGCGGGCCCCTGCCCGGCCGGGACCGGGACAGGTACGCAGGGTGCGCGGAGCGGTTCGTCCGCACGGTGTGGCTGACGGGCCACCCGGCCTCGGACGCGGTGCTGGACCTGCTGGCGGAGGGGGCGCTGGGTACGCCCCTGGCCGAGGCCGCCCGTCAGTTGCGCCCCGCCCCGGTCACCCCCTGAGCGGTGT
>NZ_LEKI01000182.1:0-10563 GCF_001029525.1 Nocardiopsis sp. RV163
GGGTGAGACGCGCCACGCGCGGAGGGGGCGGGGCTCGGTTGGCCGTATGTCCCCCCGACCTACCACAATGGGACCATGGCTGCGACTCCTCACCTGCGCCCCGCGCCCGGATCGATCCCCACCGACCCGGGCGTGTACCGGTTCCGGGACCCCTCCGGACGCGTGATCTACGTGGGCAAGGCCAAGAACCTGCGGTCCCGGCTCTCCTCCTACTTCCGCGACTTCGCCGGACTGCACCCGCGCACGCAGCAGATGGTCTCCACCGCGGCCGACGTCGACTGGACGATCGTGGGCACCGAGGTGGAGGCCCTCCAACTGGAGTACTCCTGGATCAAGCAGTACGACCCCCGGTTCAACGTCAAGTACCGCGACGACAAGAGCTACCCCTACCTGGCGGTCACCCTCCAAGAGGAGTTCCCCCGGGTACAGGTCATGCGCGGAGCCAAGCGCAGGGGGGTGCGCTACTTCGGCCCCTACTCCCACGCCTGGGCCATCCGCGAGACCGTGGACCTGCTGCTGCGGGTCTTCCCCGTGCGCACCTGCTCCCCGGGGGTGTTCCGCGGCGCCCGCAACAGCGGCCGCCCCTGCCTGCTCGGCTACATCGGCAAGTGCGCGGCCCCCTGCGTGGGCAAGACCTCCCCCGAGGACCACCGGGCCCTGGCCGAGGACTTCTGCTCCTTCCTGGCGGGCGACACCGGCCGGTTCCTGCGCGAGCTGGAGGGGCGGATGCGCGAGGCCGCCGGGGAGATGGAGTACGAGCGGGCCGCCCGCATCCGCGACGACATCGAGGCCCTGCGCGCCGCCCTGGAGAAGCAGGCCGTCGTCCTGCCCGACTCCACCGACTGCGACGTCATCGCCGTGGCCGACGACCAGTTGGAGGCGGCCGTGCAGATCTTCCACGTGCGCGGCGGGCGCATCCGCGGACAGCGCGGCTACGTGGTGGACAAGATGGCCGACGACGGCCCCGGCGAGCTGATCGCGACCTTCCTCGGCCAGATCTACGGCCCCACCCGGGGCGAGGACGAGAGCGGGGGCACCGGTACCGCCGTCCCCCGCGAGGTCCTGGTCTCCCACGAGCCCGCCGACCCCGACGCCATGGCCGCCTGGCTGTCGGAGCACCGCGGCTCCTCGGTGGACCTGCGGGTGCCGCAGCGGGGCGACAAGAAGTCCCTCATGGAGACCGTCGCCAAGAACGCGGCCGAGTCGCTGGCCCGGCACAAGACCCACCGCGCCGGTGACCTGAGCACCCGGGGCCGCGCCCTCCAGGAGATCCAGGAGGCCCTGGAGCTGCCCGAGGCGCCGCTGCGCATCGAGTGCTTCGACATCTCCAACCTCCAGGGCGAGCACGTGGTGGCGTCCATGGTCGTCTTCGAGGACGGCCTGGCCCGCAAGTCCGAGTACCGCCGCTTCTCCGTCCGCGGCAGCGGAGAGGGCGGCCGGGAGCAGCACGACGTCGCGGCCATGTACGAGGTCGTCCACCGCCGCTTCCGCCGCTACCTGGAGGAGAGCGCCCGCAGCGGCGAGGTCGTCCGCATGGGCGAGAGCGGCGACCACGGTGGTCACCAAAGCGACGACGAGCCGTCACCCGGGAAGTTCGCCTATCCGCCTAACCTGGTGGTGGTGGACGGCGCCCGGCCCCAGGCCGAGGCGGCGCGCCGAGCACTGGACGAACTCGGGATCGAGGACGTCGCGGTGTGCGGTCTGGCCAAGCGCCTGGAGGAGGTGTGGTTGCCCGGCGACGAGGACCCGGTGATCCTGCCCCGCGCGGGAGAGGGGCTCTACCTGCTCCAACGGGTGCGCGACGAGGCCCACCGCTTCGCCATCCAGTACCACAGGCACAAGCGCGCCAAGGCGCTGACCGGCAGCAGCCTGGACGAGCTGCCCGGTCTGGGGCCGTCCCGCAGGACGGCCCTGATCAAGGCGTTCGGCTCGGTGCGCAGGCTCGCCTCGGCCACGGCCGAGGAGATCGCGGCGGTGCCCGGGATCGGCCCCAAACTGGCCGAGGCCGTGCACGCGCACCTCTCCGGCGGACCCGCCGCGACGGAGGGGCGGGGCGACGGGGCACCAGAACAGCACATCACTGACGGGGGAGGAGACGCATGACGGTCGAACTGGGTGGGGAACTGCCACCCGAGGTGGTCATCGTCACCGGCATGTCCGGTGCGGGCCGCAGCACGGCGGCCAGGGCCCTGGAGGACCTGGACTGGTTCGTGGTGGACAACCTGCCGCCCGGCCTGCTGCCGACGATGATCGAGCTGGCCGGACGCACGCACGGGGCGGTGCCGCGGGTCGCCGTGGTCGTGGACGTGCGCTCGCTGGCCTTCACCGAGGACCTGCTGTCCACGGTGGAGGAGCTGCGCAAGCGCGACATCACCGCGCGCGTGCTCTACCTGGAGGCCGGCGACGACGCCCTGGTCCGCCGGTTCGAGGGTGTGCGCAGGCCCCACCCCCTCCAGGGCGACGGGCGCCTGACCGACGGCATCGACCGCGAGCGCGAGACGCTGCGGGCGGTGCGCGGCGAGGCCGACCTGGTCATCGACACCTCCCAGCTCAACGTGCACCAGCTCAAGGCCCGGGTGATCGGCTTCTTCGGGGAGAGCGACGAGGCGCGCCCCCGCGCCAACGTGGTCTCCTTCGGGTTCAAGCACGGCCTGCCGGTGGACGCGGACCTGGTGCTGGACTGCCGTTTCCTGCCCAACCCCCACTGGGTGCCCGAGCTGCGGCCGATGAACGGCCGTGACGAGGCGGTGCGCGACTACGTCCTGGCCCAGGACGGGGCCAAGGAGATGCTGGAGGCCTACTCCGACGTCCTCAAGCTGACCATCGCCGGTTACCAGCGCGAGGGCAAGCACTACATGACGCTGGCGGTGGGCTGCACCGGGGGCAAGCACCGCAGCGTGGCCATGGCCGAGCAGTTCGCCGACCGGCTGCGCGGCCAGGGTGTGGACGTGCACGTGGTCCACCGGGACGTCGGGCGGGAGTGACCCGCGGACGCCCGACACGCGCCTTGCCCGCGGTGCACCGTTCTCGGTGGTACGGTCCGATTCGTCCGGTGGACATGGGACGAGGGGCAGACCACAGCCATGGTGAAGAGCACAGCACCCGACGGTGACGGGCGGCGTCCGCCCCGGGTGGTCGCGCTGGGGGGCGGGCACGGCCTGCACGCCTCCCTGTCGGCCCTGCGCAGGGTGACCACCGACGTGACGGCGGTCGTCACCGTCGCCGACGACGGCGGTTCCAGCGGCCGCCTGCGCCGGGAGCTGGGCGTCCTGCCCCCCGGCGACCTGCGCATGGCGCTGGCCGCGCTGTGCGGCGACGACGAGTGGGGCCACACCTGGAGCGAGGTGATCCAGCACCGCTTCCGCTCCGAGGGCGAACTGCACGGCCACGCGGTCGGCAACCTGCTGATCGTGGCCCTGTGGGAGCTGCTCGGCGACTCCGTCGCGGGCCTGGACTGGGTGGGCCAGCTACTGGGCGCGCACGGCAGGGTGCTGCCGATGTCGTCGGTGCCGCTGGACATCGCCGCCGAGGTGTCGGGGATCGACCCGGCGCGGCCCGAGGAGCTGACCACGGTGCGCGGCCAGGTGGCGTGCGCCAGTACCAGCGGCAAGGTGCGCTCCATCTCACTGATCCCCGAGGACCCGCCGGCCAGCCCGCAGGCGGTCAAGGCGGTGCGCGAGGCCGACTGGGTGGTGTTCGGCCCCGGGTCGTGGTTCACCAGCGTGCTGCCCCACCTGCTGGTCCCGGACCTGGCGCACGCCCTGGTCACCACCCGCGCCAAGCGCATGGTGGCGTTGAACCTGTCCCCGCAGCGGGGCGAGACCGACGGCTTCCGCCCCGAGACCTACCTGGAGGTGCTGCGCGGGCACGCGCCCAAGCTCGGGGTGGACGTGGTGCTCGCCGACCGGGGGACCGTGGAGGAGCCCGAGCCCCTGGTGCGGGTGGTGGGCGAGCTGGGCGGGCGCCTGGAGCTTGCGGAGCTGTCCCGCGACGACGGCACACCGCGACACGACCCCGACCGGCTCGCGGCGGCCTTCGAGAGGATCCTGGAGGGCTGAGCGGACGGTGGCGGTCCGCGGCCCCGCGCGTCGGGGGCAATTGGCCGCACACCGGAACGAAGGCCCCAGGGTGCGCTGCGCCGCTGGTCGGCGGATGGGCAACACGCCGTGCGGGGGTCGGCAGCCAGCGCCCGGTCACGTAGTCTGCCACGGAGTAAGCCGCTCGTGGCAGGGCCGCGGCGGCGCATCCCCGGTGCCGAGCGCGTGGCGCCGGGTCGGGTTGTGTGACGGGGAGGACCTCAGCGATGGCGATGACCGGCGTGGTGAAGGATGAGTTGAGCCGGCTGACCATTCTCAAGCCATGCTGCCGCAAGGCCGAGGTGTCCACCATCCTGCGGTTCACCGGGGGCCTGCACCTGGTGGGCGGGCGCATCGTGATCGAGGCCGAGCTCGACACGGGCGCGGCCGCGCGCCGCCTGCGCAAGGACATCTCCGAGGTCTTCGGGCACGAGTCCGAGGTGGTCGTGCTCTCCCCGAGCGGTCTGCGCAAGGGCAACCGGTACGTGGTCCGGGTGATCAAGGACGGCGAGTCGCTGGCCCGGCAGACGGGGCTGGTGGACAACAACGGCCGTCCGGTGCGCGGCCTGCCCCGGCACGTGGTGGCCGGCGGAGCCTGCGACGCCGAGTCGGCCTGGCGGGGCGCGTTCATCGCGCACGGCTCCCTGACCGAGCCCGGCCGGTCGATGTCGCTGGAGGTGACCTGCCCCGGACCCGAGGCCGCGTTGGCGCTGGTGGGCGCCGCGCGCCGGCTCAAGGTGCACGCCAAGGCCCGCGAGGTGCGCGGCGTGGACCGGGTGGTGGTCCGCGACGGCGATTCCATCGGCGCGCTGCTGACCCTGCTGGGCGCCCACCAGAGCGTGCTGGCGTGGGAGGAGCGGCGGATGCGCCGGGAGGTGCGCGCCACCGCCAACCGCCTGGCCAACTTCGACGACGCGAACCTGCGGCGCAGCGCCCGGGCGGCGGTGGCGGCGGGCGCGCGCGTGGAGCGGGCCCTGGAGATCCTGGGCGAGGACGCGCCCAAGCACCTGGTGGCCGCGGGCCAACTGCGCCTGGCGCACAAGCAGGCCTCCCTGGAGGAGCTGGGGCAGCTATCGGTCCCGCCGCTGACCAAGGACGCCATCGCCGGGCGTATCCGCAGGCTGCTGGCGATGGCCGACAAGCGCGCGAGCGACCTGGGCATCGAGGGCACCGAGGCCAACCTGACCCCGGACATGCTGGTGCCCTGACCCGGAGCCCGGGCGCTCGCGCCGTAACACCGATGTTCGGCTTTGTTAACTGCGAAAACTCCCGGATAACTTCGGAAAATGGTATAGACCTCTCCGGCTCGCAGTGCCAGGATGGTCGCGAATCCACCGGGCCCGCAGGCTCGGCCGTGGCCCAGCAGCGGCTCTTCGCCGGTGCTCCGCTAGGCTCGTGGTGAACACCCTGTGTGCGTTGAACCTGCTCATCTCGGTCGACCGGTTGACCCCGGAATACGGCGTTCGGGGCGGGGGCCAATGCCCGGGTGGAAATGATGTGCGATATATGAGGAGATTGGTTCCGTGACCATCCGTGTAGGCGTCAACGGCTTCGGCAGGATCGGCCGCAATTTCTGGCGCGCGGTCGCCGCTGGTGGCAGCGACATCGAAATCGTCGCGGTCAACGACCTCACCGACACCAAGACGCTCGCGCACCTGCTCAAGTACGACACCGTGCTCGGCACCCTGGAGGGCGACGTCGAGGTCGGCGACGACTTCATCCGCGTGGGCGACAAGACCATCAAGGTCCTGGCCCAGCGCGACCCGGCCCAGCTCCCCTGGTCGGACCTGAACGTGGACGTGGTGGTCGAGTCCACCGGCATCTTCACCAAGGCCGAGGACGCCAAGAAGCACATCGAGGCCGGCGCCAAGAAGGTCATCATCTCCGCCCCCGCCAAGGGCGAGGACATCACCGTCGTCATGGGCGTCAACGACGACAAGTACGACGCGGCCAACCACCACGTCATCTCCAACGCCTCCTGCACCACCAACTGCGTCGCGCCGATGGCCAAGGTCCTCCTGGACAGCTTCGGCGTCAAGCAGGGCCTGATGACCACGGTCCACGCCTACACCAACGACCAGGTCATCCTGGACTTCCCGCACAAGGACCTGCGTCGCGCCCGCGCGGCCGCGCAGAACATCATCCCGACCACCACCGGTGCCGCCAAGGCCACCGCGCTGGTCATCCCCGAGCTCCAGGGCAAGCTGGACGGCATGGCCATGCGCGTCCCCGTGCCCGACGGCTCCGTGACCGACCTGGTCGTCACCCTGGAGCGCGAGGTCACCAAGGACGAGGTCAACGCCGCGTTCAAGGCCGCGGCCGAGGGCCCGCTCAAGGACGTGCTCGTCTACACCGAGGACGAGATCGTCTCCTCCGACATCGTCGGCACCTCGCCCTCGTGCACCTTCGACTCCAAGCTGACCATGGCCTTCGGCAACCAGGTCAAGATCGTCGGCTGGTACGACAACGAGTGGGGCTACTCCAACCGCCTGGTCGACCTGGCCAAGCTGGTCGGCTCCGGCCTGTAGCGTCCACGGCCCCCATGGCCACCGGCGCGTGAGACGGCACCCCTTCGCCCGCAGTGCGCGCGGAGGGGTGCCGTCGTGCGCGCCCCTCCCGGCCCCACCGCCCGGGACCGCCACATCCCACATTCCAAGAGGAGACCCAGCATGCGGACGATCGACGACCTCGACGTCTCCGGCAGGCGCGTGTTCGTCCGGGCCGACCTGAACGTGCCCCTGGACGGCGACCGGATCACCGACGACGGGCGCATCCGCGCGGCCGTGCCCACCATCTCCGCGCTGCGCGAGCGCGGCGCCCGCGTCATCGTCGCCGCCCACCTGGGCCGTCCCAAGGGCGCCCCGGACCCCCGCTACTCGCTGCGCCCCGTCGCCGCACGCCTGGGCGAACTGCTCGGCACCGAGGTGGCCTTCGCCTCCGACACCGCCGGGGAGTCGGCCCGCGCCACCTCCGAGGCCCTCACGGACGGCCAGGTCGCCCTGCTGGAGAACGTGCGCTTCGAGCCGGGGGAGACCAGCAAGGACGACGCCGAGCGCGGGGAGCTCGCCGACCGCTTCGCCCGGCTCGCCGACCTGTACGTGGGCGACGCCTTCGGCGCCGTGCACCGCAAGCACGCCAGCGTCTACGACCTGCCCGGCAGGCTTCCGCACGCCGTCGGCGGCCTGGTGCTCAACGAGGTCGAGGTGCTGCGCAGGCTCACCGGCGACCCCCAGCGGCCCTACGCCGTGGTCCTGGGCGGCTCCAAGGTCTCCGACAAGCTCGGCGTCATCGACAACCTGCTGGGCACCGCCGACCGCCTGCTCATCGGCGGCGGCATGGTCTTCACCTTCCTCAAGGCCCAGGGCCACGAGGTCGGCTCCAGCCTGCTGGAGGCCGACCAGATCGACACCGTCAAGGGCTACCTGGAGCGCGCCGAGCGCGAGGGCGTGGAGATCGTCCTGCCGGTGGACGTGGTTGCCGCCGAGAAGTTCTCCGCCGACGCCGCGCACGACGCGGTCGCCGTCGACGCCATCCCGGCCGACCGGATGGGCCTGGACATCGGCCCCCGCAGCCGGGAGCTCTTCGCGCGGAAGCTGGCCGACGCCCGGACCGTGTTCTGGAACGGCCCGATGGGCGTGTTCGAGATGGAGCCCTACGCCGGGGGCACCCGCGCGCTGGCTCAGGCCCTGGTCGACTCCGGCGCCTTCACCGTGGTCGGCGGCGGCGACTCCGCCGCGGCCGTGCGCGCGCTGGGCTTCGACGAGGCGGCCTTCGGCCACATCTCCACCGGCGGCGGCGCCAGCCTGGAGTACCTGGAGGGCAAGGACCTGCCCGGTATCGACGCCCTGAACTGAGCCCGTGCCCCCTTGGGGCTCCGCTCCGCTCCGCCCCCTGTTCGGGCGCCCGAACACATCATCAGTCCACTGCGTAAGGAAGTGCCGACATGTCCCAGCGCCTGCCGCTCATCGCGGGCAACTGGAAGATGAACAACAACCACCTGGAGGCGATCGCGCTCGTCCAGAAGCTGGCGTTCGCGCTCAACGACAAGGACTACGACAACGCCGAGGTCGTCGTCCTGCCGCCGTTCACCGACCTGCGCAGCGTGCAGACCCTGGTCGACGGCGACAAGCTCAAGATCGTCTACGGCGCCCAGGACGTCTCCGCGCACGAGAAGGGCGCCTACACCGGCGAGGTCTCCGGGTCCATGCTGGCCAAGCTGGACTGCTCCTACGTGCTGGTCGGCCACTCCGAGCGCCGCGAGTACCACCGCGAGGACGACGCCCTGGTCAACGCCAAGGTCAAGGCGGCCTTCGCCAACGGCATCGTCCCGGTCCTGTGCGTGGGCGAGGGCCTGGAGGTCCGCAAGGCGGGCCAGCAGGTGGAGCACGTCCTGGCCCAGCTGGACGGCGCCCTCAAGGAGGTCCCGGCCGAGCAGGCCGAGAGGATCGTCGTCGCCTACGAGCCCGTGTGGGCCATCGGCACCGGAGAGGTCGCCACCCCCGAGGACGCCCAGGAGGTGTGCTCGGCGGTCCGCGCGCGCCTGGCGGAGCTGTACTCGCCCGAGGTCGCGGGCGCGGTGCGCGTCCTCTACGGCGGTTCGGTCAAGGGCGACAACGCCCCCGGCATCATGGCCAAGGACGACGTGGACGGGGCCCTGGTCGGCGGCGCCTGCCTCAAGGCCGACGAGTTCGTGAAGATCATCCGCTTCGGCGAGAACTAGCCGCCGCGCAGCCCCCGCCCGTCACGCTTCGATGCCCGATGGTGACGGGCGGGGTGCCCGACAGGTAGCCGCGTCGGGCTAGACTTCGCTATGGGGTTCTCCGTGCCTCGCGGTTTCCCCGCCCGTGCCGCCAAGGGCACGGTAAAATCCGAAATTGTCCCCGGTCCCCTGCTTCCCGGGTGTCCGCGCCGGCCCGGTGTCACCGCTGGTGCGCACGGGAAACGAGGGTCGGTCCATAACCCCCCCGCTTCGGGGTCGAGCTACGGGTGAGCGTGTGATCCTCGGTCTGTCCATCCTCGTGATGCTTCTCAGCGTGCTGCTGGTCCTCCTGGTGCTCATGCACAAGGGCAAGGGCGGCGGTCTCTCCGACATGTTCGGCGGCGGCGTCACGTCCTCGCTCGGCGGATCGTCGGTGGTCGAGCGCAACCTCGACCGGATGACCATCGGGATCGGGGTCGTGTGGATCATCGCCATCGTCATCCTCGGCCTGCTGATCAACCGGGGCATGTAGCCCGCGCCCCGCGGGCACACCCCGTCTACCGTCAAGCTCGCCCGAGAACCGGTGAGCGAGTTCGCCGAAGGAGTTTTTCGTGGGTAGTGGCAGTGCCATTCGTGGCAGCCGTGTCGGAGCCGGTCCCATGGGCGAGGCCGAGCGGGGCGAGGCCGCCCCGCGCGTCCGGGTTCCGTTCTACTGCGCGAACCTGCACGAGGTCGTGCCCAGCTTCGCGAGCGAGGCGCTGGTCCCCGACGAGTGGGACTGCCCGCGCTGCGGCTTCCCCGCGGGCAAGGACAAGGCGAACCCCCCGTCGCCGCCGCGCACCGAGCCGTACAAGACCCACCTGGCGTACGTGAAGGAGCGCCGCAGCGAGGAGGAGGGCAAGCTCATCCTCGACGAGGCCCTGGCCAAGCTGCGCGCCGACCGCGCCGCCGTCGAGGCCCACATGAGGGCCAGGCAGAACTAGCCGCTCCTTCCCCCACAGGCTTTCCGTGGGGCCCGTCGCAACCGCGACGGGCCCCACGCGTGTCTCCGTGCCCGGTGACCGGGGACGATGTCCCGCCATACGTGAATACGAGGGCGAACTTCTCATTCACGGGACTGATGTGGTTCTTGGGAAATAGAGTGATCGGCACGCACCCCGACAGCCCCTGTGAGGAGATGGTGTCGATGTCTACGTGCCCGACCGGCGGGGACCACGACTGGATACTCGGCGACGACCGCAAGTTCCAGTGCGCCAAGTGCGGGGCTCAGAGCGCCCGGCGGTTCTGAGCCCCGGGACCGGGCTGGACCGTCCCGCGTCCGGCCAGCCGCCCGCTCTCCTCGGCGCGCCAGGTGACCGGTTCCCCCAGGGTCTCGGCCACCCCCTTGGCCCAGCGCTCCAGGCAGGCAAACCTGTCCGGCCCCTCCGGAAGCACGGTGCGCCCCTGGTAGGACACCCCCTCCAGGACGATCACCTCGCCGTTCAGCCTCAGTTCGGTGTCGTACTCGCTCGTGTTCGGCCTCATGGACCGGACTCTAGCGCTCCCCGGCCGCGTCCACCCGTGCTTTGGCCCATCATCCCCGCGGCCGAGCGGTGTCCGGCGCGCGGAGCACCCGCCGGAGTGGGGACAATGGTGGGTATGGCCTCCCCCGAACCCGCGGACGCCAGGGTGGACACCATGTGGTCGATCTGCTCCCAGGTGATGATGAGCGGCGGAGAGACGAGCAGCGCCGTGGGAATCGGACGTACGATCACGCCGCGCGCCCGCGCCTCGGCGAACACCTCCTGG
>NZ_LEKI01000183.1:0-10226 GCF_001029525.1 Nocardiopsis sp. RV163
GAGGTGGCCAGTGTGATGCGCGTGGAGACCTTCGCCGACTGAGGGGGTCGCGACCGTCCGCGGTGCGCGGCCCCCTCAGTCGGCGAAGGTCTCCACGCGCATCACACTGGCCACCTCGCGCACCATGTCGTGGACGCGCAGGTCCTCGACCGTGGCGCTGAGCGCGGCGTCGGGGGCGGGGTGGCTGACCAGCACCAGCTGGGCGTCGTCCCCGCTGCCCTCCTGGCGCACGTTCTTGATGGACACGCCGTGGTCGGCGAAGATCTCCGCGACCTTGGACAGCACTCCGGGACGGTCGGCCACGTCCAGCGCCACGTGGTAGCTGGTGATGGTCTCGCCCATGTCGTGCACCGGCAGCCCGGTGTCGTGCCCGCCCTCGGCCACCGAGGTGTCGGCGAGGCGGTTGCGCGCCACCGCGACCAGGTCGCCCAGGACCGCGCTGGCGGTGGGGGTGCCCCCCGCACCGGCCCCGTAGAACATCAGGCGGCCCGCTGACCCGGCCTCCACGAACACCGCGTTGTAGGCCTCCTTGACACTGGCCAGGGGGTGATCGACCGGGAGCATCACCGGGTGGACGCGCACGCCCACCGACTCGCCGTCCCGCGAGCGCTGGCAGATGGCCAGGAGTTTGACCACGCAGCCCATCGCGCGGGCGCTGGCGATGTCCCCGGCGGACACGCCGGTGATGCCCTCGCGGTGCACGTCGGCGGCGGTCACCCGCTGGGTGTGGAAGGCCAGCCGGGCCAGGATGGCGGCCTTGGCCGCCGCGTCGAAGCCCTCCACGTCAGCGGTCGGGTCGGCCTCGGCGTACCCGAGGGCCTGCGCCTGCTCGAGGGACTCGGTGAACCCGGCTCCCAGGGAGTCCATCCGGTCGAGGATGTAGTTGGTGGTGCCGTTGACGATGCCCAGCACGCGGTCGACCCTGTCCCCCGCGAGCGAGTCGCGCAGGGGCCGCAGCAGCGGGATCGCGCCCGCCACGGAGGCCTCGTAGTACAGGTCCACCCCGGCGTCGCGGGCGGCGGCGTGCAGGGTCTGGCCGTCCTCGGCGAGCAGGGCCTTGTTGGCCGTGACCACGGACTTGCCCGCCTTGATCGCGGCGAGGATCAGCGAGCGGGCCGGTTCGATGCCGCCGATGACCTCCACCACGAGGTCGATGTCGGGACGCGTGGCCAGGGCCGTGGCGTCGGTGGTCAGCAGCGCCGGGTCGACACCCCGGTCGCGGCCCAGGCGGCGCACCGCGATGCCCCCGATCTCGATGGGCGCGCCCACCCTCGCGGCCAGTTCCTCGGACTGCTCGTTGACCAGGCGGACGACTTCCGAGCCCACCACGCCGCATCCGAGCAGCGCCACCTTCATCGCCATTTGGGCGTGACTCCCACTTCTCTCGTGAATCCTCGTCTCGGGGCGGCCCCGGCCGCCGTCGGGACCGTTCAGCCGACGTCGAGGCGGAGGAGGTCCTCCTCGTTCTCCCTGCGCACGATGACGCGGGAGGTCCCGCCGCGGACCGCGACCATGGCCGGCCGGGGCAGGTGGTTGTAGTTGCTCGCCATCGAGTAGCAGTAGGCCCCGGTGGCGGCGACGGCCACCAGGTCGCCAGGGCGCAGGTCGGCGGGCAGGTAGAGGTCGTGGACGATGATGTCGCCGCTCTCGCAGTGCTTGCCGACCAGGCGGGACAGCATGGGTTCGGCGTCGCTCTCGCGGGAGGCGAGCTGGCTGGTGTACTCCGAGCCGTACAGGGCGGTGCGGATGTTGTCGCTCATGCCGCCGTCGACGCTGACGTAGGTGCGGATGCCCTCGACGTCCTTGACGGTACCGACCTCGTAGACGGTGATCCCCGCCGGGCCCGCGATGGCGCGGCCGGGCTCGACCGCGATGCGGGGCACCGGCAGTCCGGCCTCCTCGCACTCGCGGCGCACGATGGAGGTGAGGCTCCCCGCGATGGTCTTGGGGTCCAGGGGGTCGTCGCCGGAGGTGTAGGCGATGCCCAGGCCGCCGCCGAGGTCGAGCTCGGCCAGGGTGACGCCCAGCTCCTCGTGGACCCCGGTGAGGAACCGGGTCACTCGGCGGGCGGCGACCTCGAAGCCGGAGGTGTCGAAGATCTGCGAGCCGATGTGCGAGTGCAGGCCGACGAGTTCCAGGTGCGGGTCGGCCAGGACGCGGCGGACGGCCTCGGCGGCGGCGCCGGTGCTCATCGCGAAGCCGAACTTCTGGTCGTCGTGGGCGGTGGCGACGAACTCGTGGGTGTGCGCCTCCACGCCGGTGGTGACGCGGATGAGGACCTTGGGCCGGGCGCCGAGTTCGGCGGCGATCGCGCCGAGGCGCTCGATCTCGTCGAGGGAGTCGATGATGACGCGGCCCACCCCCGCCTCGACGGCGCGGCGCAGCTCGGCGGCGGACTTGTTGTTGCCGTGCATGCCGATGCGCTCGGCGGGGACCCCGGCGGCCAGGGCGACCGTGAGTTCACCGCCCGAGCACACGTCGAGCTTGAGCCCCTCCTCGTTGACCCAGCGCGCGACGGCCTTGGTCAGCAGGGCCTTGCCCGCGTAGTAGACGTCGGCGTCGGAGAAGGCGGTGCGGTAGTCGCGGGCGCGGCCCCGGAAGTCCTCCTCGTCCATGACGAAGAGCGGTGTGCCGTGGGCGGCGGCGAGTTCGCGCACGCCGACGCCGCCGACGGTGAGTTCACCGTCCGCTCGGCGCGCGGTGGCGGGCCACACGCGCGGGTCGAGGGCGTTGAGGTCCTCGGGCGGCAGCGGCGGGTTGTCCTCCGGCAGGATCTCCGCGTGGCGGGAACCGGCGGGGTGGGCGTAGCGGCTCATGATCGGCTTTCGGCTGGGACTGTACGGCTGTGCGGGTCGGCGGCACCCCCCATTGTCCACCGAACCGATCGGAACACCAGGGACGGGTACGGCCCACCGGGGGGCGCGGAGCGTCTACAGCCTTGTGGGCGCTGACACCCCGAGCAGGAGGAGTCCGGCGCCGAGGATCCCGGCGACGGCCGCTGGAGGGGCCGGGTCCGCGGCGATCCGCTCAGAGGCTCCGGGGACCGCGGCGGAACACGTCCGCCACTCATCGTAGGCACTGGTCAGCGCCTCCAGGTATCGGACCAGGATATGGGGTTCCTCTCGGCGGGCGGCCGTGTCCAGGACGCTGGGGCCGTCGAAGAGGAGGCCTCGCACGGCGGCGGTGCGGTCGTGGTCGGCCGCGGGGGGCGGTGCGCCCTCGGCGGTCCAGCGCACGAGGCTGGTCGCGTGGGCGTGTGCGTAGCGCATCCGGAAGGCGGGGTTGGCGTCGGTCAGGCGCGCCCAGGCCCCGGGGTACTCGGCGGAGGGCAGCACAGGCAGGTCGCGCCCGGTGGTCTCGGTCCCGCGCGGGCGTTCGGGCACCGAGCGGCAGAAGGCGACGCGCGCGCTGTCCTCGCCGACCGCGCCGAGGGCGCGCGCGGCGGGGGTGAGCAGTTCCCGGTGCCCGCCGTCGAGGTAGGGGTCGCGCCAGGTGGCCCCGCCGGGAGCGGGCGGAGGGGTCTGGGGGCCGACAGCCAGGGCGATGCGGGCGCGGGCGTCGGTGCGGGCGAGCCTGCGGGCCTGGGCGACCGGCCCGGCCTCGTGCAGGGCGGAGGCCGGCCACTCCCCTTCGCCGTCCCAGTCCCGGCCGGTGAGGAAGCGGGGACCGTCGGCCGCCGCGGCGAGCAGGGCGTCGCGCTGGCGGCAGGTGAAGGTGACGTTGACGAAGCCGCGGCCGTCGCCGGTGACGCGGTCGAAGTCCACCAGACCCTCGTCGCGCATGGCCGAGAGCTCGGCGGCGACGCGGTCGCGGACCTCCGCGCGGCGGTCCCCCCGACGGTCGGGCTCCCGGCCTCCGGAGCCGCCCGCCAGGCGGGGCGGCAGGGCGGTGGCGGCGTCGGCGCCCCCGTCCGCGTGGTCGTTGCGGGGCCACACGAAGGGGATCGCGTCCGGGGGCAGGTCCAGGGCCCGCGCGGCGGCCGTGCGGACGGCGGCCTCCAGTTGTCCGGGGGTCATTCCGGGCCCCCGCCGACCAGGCTCCGGATGATGTCGATGAGCACGTCGGGGTCGAAGGGCTTGGTGAGGTAGGCGTCCATACCGACGCGCCTGCCGCGCTGGTGGTCCGTCTCCTGGGTGCGGGCGGTGACCATGATGATGGGGCGGTCGCGGGTGCGGGCGTCGGCGCGCAGGCGCTCGACGGCGGTCCAGCCGTCCACACGGGGCATCATGACGTCCATGGTGACCACGTGCGGGTCGATGTGCGCGGCGCGGTCGAGGCAGTCCTGGCCGTCCACGGCGGTGAACACCTCGAACCCCTCCAGTTCGAGGTTGAGGCGGATGAGCTCGCGGATGACGTCGTCGTCCTCGACGACGAGAACCCGTGTGGGTAGGGCGTTCACGGGCGCGACACTACCGCCGCCGGGCGGCAGGGCACCACCGGAACGGGCTCATCGCCGGGCCTGGCCGGGCGCGGCGGCGACTGGTGGACGAAGGACGGCGCGATCCTGCTAGAGTTGTTCACGCAAGCCAGCCCCCTTAGCTCAGGGGATAGAGCATCGGCCTCCGGAGCCGGGTGCGCAGGTTCGAATCCTGCAGGGGGCACATCACAGCGGACCAGCGGGATCTCCCGGCTGGCCGACCGGAAAGACGCCGACCGCCACGGTCGGCGTTCTTCGTTTTCCGCCACCTGCGACCGCTTCCGCCGGGATCGCGGCGGGCGGTGCGCACGCCGGACGGGACGCGCGACGCCGCGAGGGGCGGGGCGCCGGGAGTTCCCGGCGCTCCGCCCCTCGCGTTCGGGCCGTCCGCGGTCCGGGCCGCCGCGGTGCGGCGGGCGGCGCCCGGTCAGGCGGGTCCGGGCAGCGGCCAGGAGCCGTCCACGACCGCCTCGGGATCCCTGCGCCGCAGGTAGTCCTGGAAGCTCGCGGCCTGTTCGGCCTTCCAGGCGGCCTGCGCGGCGTGCAGGTCGTCGATGTCCATGGCCGCCAGTTCGGGGTGGGCGGCGGCGAGCTTCCAGGCCAGCCGGGCGGCGGCGAGCGCGTCCGCGGCGGCCCCGTGCGCCTGGTCTGCGTCCAGGCGCACGCCGTGGTGGGCGCACACGTCGACCAGTTTGCGCGAGCCGCGCCGGAAGGTGTCGAAGCGCTTGTCGATCACCAGCGGGTCCAGGACGCGCAGCGTCCCGTCGAAGCGGGCCCCCGCGTCGTGGCGCCGGAGTTCGGCGGAGAGCAGGCCCAGGTCGTAGGGGGCGTTGTAGACCACCACCGGCAGCCCGTCCACGGCGGCCTTCTCCAGGGCGGCGCCGATCTCCGGCACCGCCTCGGCGGCGGGACGGCCGTGCTCGCGGGCGTGCTCGGTGGTGATGTGGTGGATGTCGGTCGCCTCCCGGGGGATCTCGATCCCGGGGTCGATGAGCCAGGTGGTGACGTCCTTGGTGCGGGCGGCGGGGTCGATGCGCCACAGGGCGGCGGTGACGATCCGGTCGTTGCCGGTGTCCAGGCCGGTGGACTCGGTGTCGAACGCGGCCATGGGCCGGGTGTGCCAGGTCATGGGGACCTTTCCGGGTCGGGATGTGCCCATAGGTACCCGCTCCGGCGCGTGTTGTGCCGGTGCGTGCGGACTTTCGCGGGCGCGATCCCTCCCGGAGACGGTGTCGGCGCGGGGCCGGCCGCGCGGTCCCCCGACCGGTGCCCGCCCGGCGCGGCGCCGCACGGGAGGCGTTGTCCACAGGCTCGGACGGCCACTGGTGCGGCGGGCGCGCGTGCCCTAACTTCGGAGCATGAAGTTCCTGGTACGCGAACGCGTTTTCGACATCGGTGACGACTACTGGGTGACCGACGAGGCGGGTGAGAAGGTCTTCCTCGTGGACGGCAAGGCGCTGCGGCTGCGCACGACCTTCGAACTCAAGGACACCGACGGAACCGTCCTCGCCGTCATCCGCAAGAAGCTGTTCAGACTGCGCGACCAGATGGGGGTCGAGCGGGAGGGCGGCCCCACCGCCACCGTCCGCAAGCGCCTGGTCAACCCGCTGCGCGACAAGCTCGTGGTGGAGGTGGAGGACGCGCCGGACTGGGAGGTGACCGGGGACTTCCTCGACAAGGAGTACGTGATCAGTGACGAGCACGGCACCGTCGCGCACGTGTCCCGCAAGTGGTTCCGCGTCCTGGACACCTACGCGGTGGACGTGAACACCCACCGCTCGGACATCGCCGGGGACCCCGCCCTGGTGATCAGCGTGGCGGTGGCCGTGGACGCCCTCACGCGTGACGAGGACGACGAGGAGGGGCCGGGGGACTGAGCCGGGGCGCGCGGCGGCGCCCCGGCCCTAACCCGGGTCAGGCGTCGCGCCGACGGAACAGCCAAAGCGCCGCCGCCCACACCAGCACCACCCAGGCGGCCATGACCGCGCCGCCCTGGAGGGGGGACAGGTCGGTCCGGTTGGGTCCTCCGAGCAGGAACATCTGGGCCCCGCCCGGTCGGGCGGGTAGTCGGCCGCTTCGGTCAGTATCGAGAGGAAGAGGGGCAGCGCCAGCACCGTGCTGATCAGCACGGTCAGCTGCACGATCGCGTTGCGCGCGACGACGGTCAGCCCGGCCGCGAGCAGGGCGAGGAGGACCCAGTACAGGGCGGCGCCCGCCAGGGCGCCCGGCACCGGGCCCGCGACGGCGTCCGCCAGCGGGTAACCGTGCTCCCCCGGGCCGAACTGGGTGGCGGCGAAGGCGGCGGCCACGGTCACCACCGCGACGGGCAGCGCGGCCAGGTTGAGCCGCTGCCCCATGCCCAGCGAGAACGTGCGCACCCGTGAGCGGGCGGCGTGTGCCAGGCCGGCCCGCTCCAGGACCTCCTCCGCCCGGGAGGCGGGCAGGCCGTTGGCCCGGACGATCCGCCCCAGGTTGGCGCGGGCAGTGCGGGAGGGGTGGGCGCCGCCGACGTCGAGCTGGGCGCCCAAGCGCCTGGTGAGTCCGCGTATCTCGACCATGGTGCCCATCCTCGGGCCCGGAGGCGTACCGGCGCGTCGGCCCGTGGTGGACAGTCGCACCGTCGACCCCGGGAGACGTCCGGGGCGGGCGCACGGGTTCCCGGCGGGCCGGATCGGCCGGGTCAGTCGCGGCGGGCGGCCCGGACCAGGCCGGTCTCGTAGGCGAAGACCACGAGCTGCGCGCGGTCGCGGACGTCGAGTTTGGTGAGCAGACGGCTCACATGGGTCTTGACGGTGGCGCGGCTCAGGACGAGGCGGAGGGCGGGGGTTCGGTCGCGACGGTCACCGGTGGTGCTCCGTTCCGGAGGCGGGTGGGGTTCGCCGCCCACGATGCCAGTGTCCGGCGGGGCCGTCGACGCGCTCGCGGGGTCCGCGGCGGGTACGGGACGGAGAGGGTGGCTGGCTGTAGTGCCCGGGGTGTCCGCGATGGACCAGACTGTCGTTGGTCGACGGGCGAGACGAAGGGACGGCGTGCATGGGCGCGGTCTGGAGGCGGGCGCTGAGGGCCAGCACGTACCTGCTGGTGGTCCTGGGCTCGGGGCTGGTGACGCTGGCGATGCTGCCGCTGACCCTGGCCGTGGCGCTGACCATACCCCTCGGGGGTTTGGGGTTCGTGCTGCTCCCGCACTGGGTGGGCCTCCTGGGCCGGTGGGCCTCCTGGCACCAGCGGTGGGCCTCCCGCTTCCTGGGCGTGCCGGTCCCGCGCGTGGGCGGGCGTGAGGCGTCGGGCTTCCGGGAGCTGTGGGGGCGTCCGTCCACCCGCCGCGTCCTGCTGTGGCTGCCCGCGTTCGCGCCCGCCAGCACCGTGCTGGGGCTCGTGGGGCTGCTGGCCCTGGCGATGCCGCTGAGCGCGCCGCAGTACCTGTTCTGGTGGGCGGTCCCGCGAGAGGAGCCGTTGCAGCTCCTGTGGCTTCCCGTGCTGGACTGGGGCACCGCGCTGGTCACCGGGGTCGCCTACGCCGTGATCGGGTGCGCGCTGGGTCTGGGCGCGGCCGTCCCGGCGGCACGTGCCCACGCCCGCATGACCCTGGCGCTGCTGGCTCCCACGGAGGCGGAGCTGCTGGCGGCCCGGGTGGACGAGCTGAGCCGCACGCGCGCCGACGTGGTGGACGCGCACGGTGCGGAGCTGCGCCGGATCGAGCGCGACCTGCACGACGGCACCCAGGCGCGGCTGGTGGCGATCGCGATGCAGTTGGGCGTGGCGCGGGAGGCGGTGGAGAACCCGGCCGTGGCCGCGCTGCTCCGGAACGCCCACGAGGGCGCAGAGGAGGCGATGGCCGAGCTGCGCGAGGTGATCCAGGGCATCTACCCGCCGATCCTGGCCGACCGGGGTCTGTCCGGGGCGCTGACCGCGCTGGCCGCCCGCACCACCGTTCCCACCCGCCTGGACGTGGGCGAGCTCGGCGCGCTCCCGGTGGCGGTGGAGACCGCGGCCTACTTCGTGGTCACCGAGTCGGTCACCAACGCGGTCAAGCACAGCGGGGCCGGGGAGGTCTCCGTGCGCCTGGAGCGCGCGGGCGGCGTGCTGCGGGTGACGGTGCGCGACGACGGCTCGGGCGGGGTGGACGAGGAGCGCGGCAGCGGGGTGCGGGGACTGCGCCGCCGGGTGGCCGCCCTGGACGGTACGGTACGCGTGGACAGCCCGGCGGGCGGGCCGACCGTGATCGACGTGGAGATGCCGTGCGGATCGTGATCGCCGAGGACAACGTGCTGCTGTCGGCGGGTCTGGAGCTGCTGCTCTCCACCAGGGGCTTCGAGGTGGCCGAGGTGGCCGCGGACGCGGCGGCCTTCGCCGACGCGGTGGACCGCCACCGGCCCGACCTGGCCATCGTGGACGTGCGGCTGCCGCCGAACTTCCGCGACGAGGGCATCCACGCGGCGATCGGGGCCCGCCGCAGGCACGAGGCGCTGCCGGTGCTGGTGCTCTCGCAGTACGTGGAGAGGGACTACGCCGGGGAGCTGCTGGCCGACGGCCGCGGCGGGGTGGGTTACCTGCTCAAGGACCGGGTGGGCAGGGTCAGCGAGTTCGTGGACGCGCTGCGGCGGGTGGCCGGGGGCGGCACGGTGATGGACCCGGCGGTGGTGCAGCAGCTGCTGGCCCGCCGGGTCCGCGACCCCCTGGAGTCGCTCACCCGGCGCGAGAACGAGGTCCTGGCGCTGATGGCGGAGGGGCTCGACAACGGGGAGATCGCCGAGCGGATCGTGGTCACCGAGAACGCGGTGCACAAGCACGTCGGCAACATCTTCGCGAAGCTGGGGCTCTCGCCCTCCGACAGCGGGCACCGCCGGGTGCGCGCGGTGCTCGCCTACCTCGACAGCAGGTGAGCGGCCCCGGCCCGGTCCTGTGGGCGGCACCCGGCGGGGAGCGGGTCAGCGGCCCGGCGCCGGGGCCTCCTCACGGGTCCCCCGCGGGTGACCAGCAGGCCGGTGACGGCCGAGGACCGCGGCGGTGAGGGCATCGGCCTGAGGCGCCGCGTGCGGTGTCACGGGGCCCGCGGTACCGTGCGGGCCGGGGATCGCGCCGTCCCGTGATCCGCGCCACACGCGGCTACTGGCCGGTATGCCGACACGCCCGCGCCGGGGTGGCGGGAGCGGACGCCCCGTCCGGCTCTCCCCGGCTCCTCTCCCCCCGTCCCGGAGGGCTCAGGCCGCGGGCCAGGAGCTGCCGGTGAGGTCGTAGGCCAGGTGGAACCACACTTTGCGGATGCTGGGGTGGCCGTTGTCGCCCCAGGCGGTGGCGAAGCTGTCGACCAGTGCCAGGCCCCGGCCGTTCTCCGCGGTGAGCCGGTCGCCCTCCAGCGGTCCGGCGCTCAGCGGACGGTCCTCTCCCGGCGCGGAGCGCGTGGGCCTGCCGTTGTCCCGGCAGACCAGCGTGAGCCCGTTGGGCGCCCGGGTCACCCGCAGCACGAAGGTCTGGCCCTCCTCGCCGGAGCGGCTGTGCCGGATGGCGTTGGTGGCCAGCTCCGTGCCCAGCAGCGAGAAGACGTACCGGTAGTCGCTGTCCCGGGCGGCCGCGCAGGTGTCCAGGAAGGCCCTGGCCAGCGGCACGCTGGCGGGCTCCCCGGGGAACTCCCAGTGGCGTTTGGTGAAGGGGACCGGCGGCCGTCCGCTGAAGTAGTGCCGGTACTCGTCGGGCACACCCGTGAGGACGGTGTCCTCGGCCTTGGCAAGAGCCGGCACGGAGACGAGCGTGGGCATGGGAGGACTCCTTCGGCGGGGCGGTTCAGTGGGCAGGCGAACCGGGGGAAGGG
>NZ_LEKI01000184.1:0-10100 GCF_001029525.1 Nocardiopsis sp. RV163
CCCGCGCCCCGCCGAACCCGTGCGCGCCGAGGAGTCCGTGCGCCCCCAGGCACCCCCGAACACCGAGGCGCCCTCCGGCCCGGCCGCTGCCACCGGACCGGCGGTACCCGCACGCCCGGCCGCGCACCCCGCCCGGACCGTCCGCCCGACCGGTACCACCGCCGACCAGGAGGAGGCGGGGACCGGGGAGGCCGGAGCACCGACCACAGACCACGGACGCGCGGACCAGCCCTCCGCGACCACCGAGCCGGAGCAGAGCATGCACGCACACGACCCAGCCGCGCCCCTGCCCAGGCCCAGCGGGCCTCCCGTCCAGCTCGTTCCCGAGCCCGTTGACGCGCCCGCCGCCCCGGTCCCGGAGCGACCCGACGACGGCTCCGTCCACGCCTACGGCGAGGCCGAACGCGCCGCCGTCTACCGGGCCATCCGCGAACGCCGCGACGTCCGGACGGGCTTTCGGCCCGACCCCGTGCCCCACGACGTACTCACCCGCGTCCTGGAGGCCGCCCACCAGGCGCCCAGCGTCGGCGACTCCCAGCCCTGGGACTTCCTGGTCATCCAGGACCCCGGCCTGCGCGCCCGCGTGGGCGACCTCGCCGCGGCCGAGCGCGAGGACCACGCCCACGCGCCGCCGGGTGTCCGCGCCCGCGCCTTCGCCGGGCTCAAGGCCGAGGCGGTCCTCGACGCGCCCCTGAACATCGCCGTCACCGTCGACCCCACACGGGGGGGCCGCCACGCCCGGGGCCGCCACGCCCGCCCCCTGAGCGCCGACCACGCCGCGGCGCTCGCCGTGGAGAACCTCTGGATCGCCGCGCGCGCCGAGGGCCTGGGCGTCGGCTGGCTCACCTTCGTCGACGAGCGCGACGTCGCCCGCGCCCTCGAACTCCCCGCCCACCTTGACCTGGCCGCCTACCTGTGCGTCGGCTATGTGGAGGAGTTCCCCGCCGAGTCCGAGCTCACCCTCTCGGGCTGGGCCGGGGAGCGCCCTCTGTCCTGGGCGGTGCACCACGACCGCTACGGCCGCCGCGGTCTGCCCGGCCAGAGCCCCACGAGCCTGTTGGAGGAGACCATCACCGCCGTCGGAGCCCTGGACACACGCGCGATGGAGGAGGCCGGGGACCGTCAGGACCGGATGACCAAGCCGCTCGGCTCCCTCGGCTTCCTGGAGGAGGTCTCGGTCCAGTTGGCCGGGATCTTCGGACAGTGCCCGCCGCCGATCCCCGACCCGGCCGCCGTCGCCGTGTTCGCGGGCGACCACGGCGTGCACGCCCAGGGGGTGACCCACTGGCCCCGGGAGGTCACCGCCCAGATGGTGCACAACTTCCTGGAGGGCGGCGCCGTCGTCAACGCCTTCGCCGCCCAGGTCGGCGCCGAGGTCACCGTCGTGGACGTCGGCGTGGCCGCGGACCTGCCCGGCGCCCCCGGCCTGCTGGCCCGCAAGGTCGCGCACGGCACCGCCGATCTCACCCAGGGGCCCGCGCTCACGCGGGAGCAGGCCATCCAAGCCCTGGAATGCGGCATCGAGGTCGCCCGCGACCTGGTCGCCGCGGGCAACCGCTGCCTGGTCACCGGCGACATGGGCATCGCCAACACCACTCCGGCCGCCGCCCTGGTGTGCGCCTTCACCGGAGCCGACCCCGCGCACGCCACCGGGCGGGGCACCGGTGTGGACGACGCCGTCTACGCCCACAAGGTCGACGTGGTGCGCCGCGCCCTGGCCGCGAACCCCGTCGACCCGGCCGACCCGGTCGGCACCCTGGCCGCCTTGGGCGGTCTGGAGCATGCCGCCCTGGCGGGCTTCGTGCTCGGCGGCGCCGCCCTGCGCGTTCCGGTGCTGCTGGACGGAGTCATCGCCGGATCGGCCGCGCTGGCCGCCGCCGCGATCTCCCCGGACGCGCTCAGCGCCTGCTTCGCCGGGCACCGCTCCAGCGAGCCCGGGCACAGCCTGGCCCTGGAGCACCTGGGTCTGCGCCCCCTGGTCGATTTGGAGATGCGCCTGGGCGAGGGCTCCGGAGCGCTGCTGGCGCTGCCGCTGCTCCAGAGCGCGGCGCGCGTCCTGCGCGACGTCGCCACCTTCGACGACGCGGGCGTCTCCACGGCCCCCTGACCTGGAGCGGCCCACCGTCCCCCGCTCGCACCGACCCCCGGTGCGGGCGGGCTCACACCCCCGGTGGGGCACCCGTTTACACCCGCGTAATACCTCTTTGACAAGGTACTTTTGGAGCAATCGCCGAACTATCGCCGGCGGCTGGCGGTCCTCCTGCGCCAGCACCCCGCCGTCGTCGCCGGGGACCGGCACGGACGACCGAAGGGGCGCGACACATGACCTATCTCCTTGGTTTGCGCATGCTGGGACGCGACGTCCTCGTCGTCGGAGGGGGCAGGGTCGCCCAGCGGCGCGTCCCCGTGCTCATCGAGTCGGGGGCCCGCGTCACCCTGGTCTCCCCCGAGGCCTCGGCGGCACTGGAGGACCTCGCCTCGGCCGGACGCCTCACCTGGCACCGGCGCCCCTACGCCCCCGGCGACGTCGCGGGTCCGGGCGCCCCGGCCCACTGGCTCGTGCACGCCGCCACCGACGACCCCGCCGTCAACGCCGCCGTCGCCGAGGAGGCCGAGAACGCCCACGTGTGGTGCGTGCGCGCCGACGACCGCCACGCCTCCTCCGCATGGACCCCCGCAAGCGGAAGCGCGGCCGGGGTCACCGTGGGCGTCGTCGCCTCCGGAGACCCCCGCCGCTCGGCCGGACTGCGCGACGCCGTCGTCGACGGCCTCGCCGACGGGACCCTCGACGCCCGCCGCGGACGCGAGCGCCTGCGCGGCGTCGCCCTCGTCGGAGGCGGCCCCGGCGACCCCGGCCTGATCACGGTGCGCGGGCAGCAGCTCCTCTCCCAGGCCGACGTGGTGGTGGTCGACCGGCTCGCCCCCACCTCCCTCCTGGACCGCCTGCCCGCCGACGTCGAGATCGTCGACGCCGCCAAGATCCCCTACGGCCGCTCCATGACCCAGGAGGAGATCAACGCGACCCTGGTCGACCGCGCCGGGCGCGGGAAGTTCGTGGTCCGGCTCAAGGGCGGCGACTCCTTCCTCTTCGGCCGCGGCGGCGAGGAGGCCGCCGCCTGCGCCGCAGCGGGGATCCCCGTCATCGCCGTGCCCGGTGTGACCAGCGCGCTCGCCGCCCCGGCCAGCGCGGGCATCCCCGCCACCCACCGCGGCGTGGCCCAGGACCTGCACATCGTCTCCGCGCACGTGCCCCCCGGCGACGTGCGCTCCACGGTCGACTGGGCGGGACTGGCCCGCGCGGACGGTACCGTCGTCGTCCTCATGGGGGTGGAGCGGATCGGGGCGATCGCCGAGGCCCTCGTCTCCCACGGCAGATCCGCCGACACCCCCGCGGCGGTGGTACAGGAGGCCACGCTGCCGGGGCAGCGGACCGTCACGGGTACGCTGGCCACCATCACCGCCGCGGCCCGATCGGCCGGAGTGCGGCCCCCCGCGGTACTGATCATCGGAGAAGTGGTCAAAACAGCGCGGGATCTTGACATACTGCACACGGGAAACCAGTTCGAGACCCGTCGACTGGCGACCGGGCGCGATCTCCAGTGAGACCTCCGCCCGCGGCGTACGTCGCTCCGCGGCGGGGACCGTCAGCACCGATGAGGAGGGCACACCGATCATGACCCGGCCCTCGGCCGCACCGGGGACCAACGGTCCCGGCGCTCCGGACCGGTTCGGAACCGGACCGGCCGCCACCTCCGAACAGCCCGCCCAGGGCTCCGCACCCGCGCGCGAGGCCGACAGCGCGGCCGTCGGCGCCCGACGGGGGCCCACCGTGCCGCTCGCCGCCGGACCGGCCAAGCACCGCGCCCCCCAACCCGAAGAGAACCACTTCGAACAGGTCCTGGAAGCGCTGCGCAAGCACATCCGGGACCTGGAGTTCGCCGAGGGCCTGCCCAGTGACGAGGAGGGACGCGCACTCCAGGCGGACGTGCTCGCCCAGCTCTCCGACTACGTCCTGCCCCGGGTCCGCCGTCCCGACACCCCGCTGCTGATCGCGGTCGCCGGATCCACCGGAGCGGGCAAGTCCACCCTGGTCAACAGCCTGGTCGGCGAACAGGTCACCACCACGGGCGTGCGCCGCCCCACCACCAACAGCCCCGTCCTGGCCTGCAACCCCGCCGACGTCGACTGGTTCAGCGAGGCATCCTTCATCCCCTCCCTGCCGCGCGTGCGCCAGCAGGGCCTGGCCATGCCGGGCAAGGACGGCATGCTCGTGCTCGCCGCCACCGAGGCCATGCCCCCGGGCGTGGCCCTGCTCGACACCCCCGACGTCGACTCCGCCGTCGCCGCGCACCACGAGTTCGCGGCCAAGTTCCTCGACGCCGCCGACCTGTGGGTGTTCGTCACCACCAGCAGCCGCTACGCCGACGCGCGCGTGTGGGAGTTCCTCCAGGTCGCCCGCGACCGGGACACCTCCCTGGCCGTCGTGCTCTCCCGGGTGCCGCGCAGGGGCAGGCGCCAGCTCCTGGACCACTTCGGCGCGATGCTGGAGGCCAACGGGCTGGGCGCGGCCGCCCGGTTCGCCATCCCCGAGACCGACCAGATCCGGGGCGAGCGCTTCACCTCCAACGTCGCCGACCACATCCGCGACTACCTGGCTGAGGTCGCGGGAGAGGCCGAGCAGCGCGACCGCGTCTCACGGCGCACCTTCATCGGCGTCATCGACAGCTTCCGGACGCGGGTGCCCGAACTGGCCCGCCAGGTGGAGACGCAGATCGAGACCGGGCGCACCCTCACCGCCGCCGTCGACGACTCCTACGCCGCCGCCCGCGACCGTGTCGACACCAGCCTGGCCGACGGCTCCCTGCTGCGCGGATCGCTGCTCGCCCGCTGGCAGGAGGTCGCGGCGGGGGGAGAGCTCACCAGGAGCCTGCGCCCGCGCGGCAGGCGCACGCGCAGGGGCGGCCGCGCCGAACAGGCCGAGCGCGGCCAGCGGGTCGGCGCCCTGGAGCGCGCCGTCCGCGACGGCCTGGAGGCCCTGGTGGTCTCCACCTGCGAACGCGCCTCCGACGAGGTCGAGCGCAGGTGGCGCGAGGTCCCCGGCGGCGGCGACCTCGCCTCCAAGGCCCTCAACCAGCCCGGCACGGGCCTGCTCTCACAGCAGATCCGCCAGGAGATCGCCGAGTGGCAGCGCGGCCTCGTCGAGATGACCACCGCCAGCGGCGCCACCAAGCGCTCCGTGGCGCGGTTCGTCACCTTCGACCACGACGTCGTCGCCCTGGTCCTGATCATCGACCTGCTCGGTTACGAGCGGTCCCGCTCCGGAGGCGGCGCCCACGCGGCCGAGTCCTCCGGCCCTTCCCCGCAGCGCCTGCTCAAGGGGCTGTTCGGCGCCCAGTCACTGCGTAGCATTGGCGCAGCGGCACGGGACGACCTGCGCCAGCGCGTCCAGGGGCTGCTCGACCGCGAGCGCGTGCCCTTCGACACCGCCCTGGTGTCTGCCGCCATCCCGTCCGAGGACACCGCCGTCCAGCTCTACCAGGCCACGTACAACCTTGAGATTGCACGATGACGACTCAATGGAACCCCGCGCAGGCGTACGGGGAGCCCGGTGCGCACGGTCGCGCCGAGGGCGAGGACCGCGAGAACGGACGGAGTGCGCCCGGCGCCGGTGACGACGGGCGCCCCCGCGGCGACGCGGCGTCCGGGCCCTGGCGCGGGTACACCGTGCCGGTCCCCGAGCACCCCGACCACGCCGTGTCCGACGCGGGCTCCGAGGACCCCGCCTACGACGGCATCGCGGCGTACCCCGACCCCTCGGGCGCCGGAGCCCCGCACCGGGGCGTCCAGAGCGACCGGGGAGCTTCCCACGGCGCCGACGCCGAGCCGGACCCAGCGCCGTCCTCGGCCGCGCAGCGGCGCTCCGGACGTCACACGCGGTCCCTCGCGGACCGGGAGCGCGAGGGGGACCGCCGCCCCAACGAGGAGCACCACGAGGACCCCGACGGGCTCGCCGGATGGGTCGGCAGCCTCGCCGAGGCGGCCGACGACACCCGTATCGCCGGGCGCGCCACCGGCGCTTTCCCGGTCGTGGGCCAGCCGGACGGGGACCGGGCGCCGCACCGGGCCCGTGAGGCCTCCCCGGACCAGGGCGGGCACGGGGTGTCCGAGGAGCCCGCGTCGGCCGGATCCGAAGCCTCGGAGGGGCCCGAACCGCTGCCCCGCCGCGTCCCCGGCCCCTCCGCGGTCTCCGGGGCCTTCCGCGCCGTGGGCGCCGACACCGACGCCGACGCGGAGGAGGGCGAGGACGAGGAGTACCGCCCCACCACCCACGACACCTGGCACTCCGCCCGCTCCACCACCCGGGACGAGCTGATCGAGCGCCTGGACGCGCTGTCCACCCTCACCGAACTGGGCCGCGACGACCTGCCGCAGGAACTCGTCGCCCGGTCCACCCAACTGCTCGACCACGCCGGGGCACGCCTGCGGCTGTCGGGCGACCACACCGTGGTCGCCCTGGCGGGCGGCACCGGCAGCGGCAAGTCCTCGCTGTTCAACGCCCTGTGCGGACTCCAGCTGTCGCAGACCGGCGTCACCCGGCCCACCACCTCCAAGGCGCACGCCTGCGTGTGGGGCCACGAGGGGGCCGACGCCCTCCTGGGCTGGCTGGGCGTCCCGACCCGCTACCGCCACTCGCGCACCAGCGTCCTGGACACGGGCAGCTCCGAGCTGACCGGCTTGGTCCTGCTCGACCTGCCCGACCACGACTCGGTCCGCAGCATGCACACCGCCGAGGCCGACCGCCTCATCGGCTCGGTCGACCTGCTGGTGTGGGTGCTCGATCCGCAGAAGTACGCCGACGCCGCGGTGCACCACCGCTACCTGGCCCAGATGGCCGGGCACGGCGCGGTCACCGTCGCCGTCCTCAACCAGGTCGACAAGGTCGAGCCCGACGAGCTGGAGGAACTGCTCACCGACCTGCGCCGCCTGCTGGAGACGGAGTCCGGGGTGCACCCGAGGGTGATCACCACGTCCACGCTCACCGGCCAGGGCATCGGCGACCTGCGCGAGTTCCTCGCCGAGACGGTGCGCGAGCGGCGCGCGCTGGTGGACAGGCTGGCCGCGGACCTGGACCAGGTGGTCGAGCCCTTCGGTGAGTTCCACGGCGGGGGAGCGGTGCCCGAGGCGGTCCCGGCCCAGGTGCGCGCCCGCGTCCAGGAGGGACTGGCCAACGCGGCCGGTGTGGCGGCGGTCGCCGACGTCACCGAGACCAACGACATCCGGCGCGGCAGACGCCAGGTCGGCTGGCCGGTGGCCCGCCGTTCGCTGCGGCTGGGCAAGGACCCGCTCGCCGCGGTCCAGCTTGACTTCCTGCGCCGCGACAGCGGGAACGGTGTGGGCGGCCCGGTGGACGCGCACGAGGCCGAACTGGAGACCGCGCTGGGGGAGGCCGCCGACAGCGTCTCGGAGGGTATGCCTCCGCTGTGGCGCCGCCGCATGCGCGCCGCGGCCCGCGGCGCCGTTCCCGAGCTGCCCGCCGAACTTGGGCAGGCCGTGGCCGGGGCGGTCGGCGATCCCGACCGGAGCCCGTCGTGGTGGAAGGTCGCCCGCGCGGCCCAGTACGCGCTGCTCGCGGTCGCGGGCCTTGGCCTGGCCTGGGCCGTCGTGACCCTGTCGAGCTGGCTGGGCGGCGGCATCACCGGCCTGGCGGTGTTCGACGACCCGGTGTTCGCCGCCTACTCCGGCGTCCTGGTGGTCGCGGCCCTGCTGGTCGGGTGGCTGACCGGGGTGGGTTGCGGCAACCTCGTCGAGGTGGCCGCGGTCCAGCGCCGCGAGGACGTGGAGCGCACGGCCTCAGCCCGGGTCCGGGAGATCACCGGATTGCGCGTGGTGGAGCCGCTGGAGGCGGAACTGGCCAGGTACCGGGCGTTCCGGGCGGCCTACGAGGTGGCCGGTACGGCGGACTGACCCCGGGATCCGGGCGGGCGTCCACGCCCGCCCGGACCCCGACCGCGTTTCCGAGGCCGGGGACGGGCGGCACCGCGCCGCCCGTCCCCGGTGATCTTCACTCAGCTGTAACGGGTTCTAGACCCAGACAGTGCCGTTGTACATGTGTGCTCCTTGTAGTGAGTGCCGTGGGAGCCCGGGTGTTCGGGGTGTCAGGCGGTCGACACGCCGCGCCACACAGTGGCTACCGTGGAGGGTCCCTACGGCAGGATGCCCTAGATCACCGCTGAGCCCAACCCCGTGAAAACCGGGTGCCCCGGCCGCGAGCCGTTACCCACGGCGATCGCACAATCAGCAATTAAGTTATTACCCAACGTAATGTAAAGTGGAGCGTGTCGCGGGACTGGCGAGCCGCACCGTCGTCGGGCCCCGACGCCCCGTTGTCGTAACCGACTGGCACCGTAAGGGAACGCGCGGCGAAACAACCCCGTCGAAGGGAGAACCGTGGGAGGCGGTGGACCCATCAGAGGCGGGTGTAGGAGTCGGACGGTGGAGAGCGATGTGAGGAGGGAGGCGCAACGGTGAGCATCTCTGAGAAGCCGATCGCGCCGGCCGGGCGTCCCGAGGACGAACGTCCGCGCTGGCCGATCCTCCAGCAGCCCCGCGGGCTGGTCGTCTACATGGCGCTGCTCGTGTCCGCGACGCTGTTCCTGTTCGGAGGAGCGGTGGCGCTGACCGCCCCCGCGGTGATGGACGCGGTCACCCTGGTCGCGCTGCTGGCGGGCGCCGTGCTCTGCGTGGAGGCGGGCCGCCGCCTCGGCACTCCGGCCGGGATCAACCGGGACTTCCTGGGGGCCTGGTGGTTCCCGGCGGTCCTCCTGCTGCCGCCGCTGTACGCGCTGATCCTGCCGGTGCCCGTCTTCCTGATGCTCCAGTACCGCACGCGCCGCGCGCTGCTCCACCGGCGGGTGTTCAACGCCGCCTCCATCGCCCTGTCCGGCTTCCTGGCCTCGGTGACCTGGCACTCGATCTGGGGAGGCGGCCTCGTAGACGGGCTCGGCGGCACCCCCGGCGCGCACGAGTACCTGACCACCGGCCCCGGCGTGCTCGTCGCCGTGCTGTGCTGCACGGGTTTCACCGTCCTCAACAACCTGCTCGTCGCGGTGGCCGCGCGGATCAGCAGCGGCCCCGGGCACACGCTGCGGCCCATGTGGGACCGCGAGGCCCTCATCGTGGACGCCGTCGAGTTATGTGTCGGCGTCACCGTCGCCATCCTCGCCCACCTGTCGCTGTTCCTGCTGTTCATCGCGGTCCCCCCGGTGCTGCTGCTCCAGCGCAGCCTGATGTACCAGCAGCTCCAGATGGCCGCGCGCACCGATCCCAAGACAGGCCTGCTCAACGCCCCCACCTGGGAGCAGGAGGCGTCGGTGGAGATCGCCAGGGCCCGCTCCTCGCGGGGCAGGGCTGCGGTGCTGATCATCGACATCGACCACTTCAAGAGGGTCAACGACAACCACGGGCACCTGTTCGGCGACCAGGTGCTGCTGGGCGTAGCCACCACCATCGCCCAGCAGCTGCGCCAGTCCGACCTGCTCGGCCGGTTCGGCGGGGAGGAGTTCGTGGTGCTGCTGCCGGGCTCAGACACCGCCGAGGCCTGGCGGGCCGCCGAACGCCTGCGCTCGCAGGTGGGACGCATGGAGATCGCGGTGGACGACGTGCCGGTGTCCATCACCATCTCGATCGGCGCGGCCGTCATCGGCGACCACGGCAACGACCTGGTGGAGCTGCTCACCGCGGCCGACCTCGCGCTCTACCGGGCCAAGGAGACCGGCCGCAACCGGGTGTGCCTGCCCGCCGGGCGCCCCCGCAGCGGCGGCAAGATCCCGGGGCCCCGGGGAGGGGAGATCTCCGGTCACAAGGAGCACACGGACCCCACCGAGCACACCGAACTTCCCTGACCTGCGGCTTCGTGGTCTGACGGACTTGTCCACAGCGCCAAGAAGGGCGTTGCGCCCGAACCGTCGGATCACGCACCGTGAAGATATGCACTCTGACCAGCCGCACCACTCCCTCGGCCCCTCTGACCCCCGTCGCCCCGTCGACTCCGCACCCGACCGTCCGACCGCGCCCGGGCCCTCCCGGGGCGGCGGCACTCC
>NZ_LEKI01000185.1:0-10068 GCF_001029525.1 Nocardiopsis sp. RV163
CTCCCCCTCCTCCTCGCCCGGGAGCGTCCCCGGCCCCTGCGGGCTCTCCGGGCTCTCCTGCGACTCGGGGGGCTGCGCCGGACTGGGCATCTCCGGCGGCGGGAACTGGAGCATCCACCAGTACAGCAGCGACACCAGCAGCAGGATGAGCACCAGCACCAGGCCCAGTCCGCCGATCAGCCACCAGTTGCTCTCCCCCGCCGCCACGGCGCTGTCCCTGCGCGCGGCCCAGGGAGCCCACCGCACCGAGACCGGACCTCGCGAGCCCGCCCAGTGCGGCATCACCACCGGGCCGCGCGCGGCCGTCCGTCCCGAGCGCGCCGCCACCTTCAGGAAGGCCTCCGCCGCCGCGCCCGACCCGTCGTGGGCCAGGGCCACCCACAGCGCCGAGCGCCCGTGCGTACGGGCCGCGACCACGTCGGGGCTGCGGCGCGCCGCCTCGGCGAACCGCTCCCGCGCGCCGCCGTCACCCGCGGCGCCGGAGTCGAGCACGGCGACGCTCACCTGGTTCCCGGACCCGTCCCTGCCCAGGTAGACAACCCCGAGGGAGGAGTCGCGCACCCGCCCCAGCAGGCGGTAACCGCCCAGTTGACGTGGATCACCCTCGTTCAGCCCCATCGTGGGAACCGCCATGTCATCCCCCTTGCCCTCCACTCCGGCCGTCCGCTTCGCCGCGTTGTGTACCGGACTGGTGCCCGCGAAACGGGTAGTGTCACCACAGGTGAGTGATCCACAACCTATCCGGTGCCCCCGCGTCGGGGCTCCCCGCTAGGAAGGCGGCACATGGCAGAGAGCGCAAACGGCTCAACGCCCTCCGCGGGCCCGGACAGCGCTCCGGGCGAACCGACCCGGCTGCTGCGCGCCGCGCTGCACGAGGTGTCCAGGGTGATCGTGGGCCAGGAGCGCATGGTGGAGCGCTCCCTCATCGCCTTGGTCGCGGGAGGCCACTGCCTGATCGAGGGCGTGCCCGGCATCGCCAAGACCCTGGCGGTGTCCACCCTGGCCAAGGTCACCGGGGGTTCGTTCGCCCGCGTGCAGTTCACACCGGACCTGGTGCCCTCCGACATCGTCGGCACGCGCATCTACCATCCCTCCACAGAGCAGTTCGACGTGGAGCTGGGGCCGGTCTTCGCCAACTTCGTGCTCGCCGACGAGATCAACCGGGCCCCGGCCAAGGTGCAGTCGGCCCTGCTGGAGGTCATGGCCGAGCGGCAGGTGTCCCTGGGCGGGACCACCCACCCGCTCCCCTCCCCGTTCATCGTCATCGCCACACAGAACCCGGTCGAGTCCGAGGGCGTGTACCCGCTGCCCGAGGCTCAGCGCGACCGGTTCCTGATGAAGATCAACGTCCGCCATCCGCGCGCGCACGAGGAGATGGAGATCCTGCGCCGGATGTCGACCACCCCGCCCACAGCGCACCAGGTGCTCGACCCCGTCACCCTGAGCGAGCTGCAGTCCGACGCCCAGCGCGTCCACGTCCACCAGCTCATCGCCGACTACGTGGTGCGGCTGGTCATGGCCACGCGCGAGCCGGAGAACCACCAGATGCCGGACCTGCGCCAGGTGCTGGAGATGGGGGCCAGCCCCCGCGCCACCCTGGGCCTGGTCTCGGCCGCGCGGGCCCTGGCCCTGCTGCGGGGGCGCGACTACGTGCTCCCCGACGACGTGCGGGTGCTCGCCCACGACGTCATCGCCCACCGCCTGGTGCTGACCTTCGACGCCCTGGCCGACGGGATCACGGCCGAACAGGTGGTGGACCGCATCCTGTCGACCGTGCTGGCCCCGCGGGTGATCTGGGACGAGCCGCCCAGCGGGGAGACCGCCTCCTTCGCCTCCGCGAGGTGAGCCGGTGAACGCACCCGCCATCGGTACCGACCCCCGGCTGCGCGCCGCGCTGCGCCGTCTGGACCTGCGCATCGTGCACCGTTTGGAGGGGCTGCTGCACGGTGAGCACCTCGGCCTGCGCCTGGGGCCGGGCTCGGAGGCGGCCGAGGCGCGCCTGTACCAGCCGGGCGAGGACGACGTGCGGCTCATGGACTGGTCGGTGACCGCGCGCACCGACACCCCGCACGTGCGCGACCTGGTCGCCGACCGCGAACTGGAGAGCTGGACCCTGCTGGACCTGTCGCCGAGCATGGACTTCGGCACGGGCCTGCGCTCCAAGCACGAGGTGGCGGTCGGGGCGATGGTCGCGGCCAACCTCCTCACCCAGAGGGTGGGCGACCGCTTCGGCGCCCACTTCCTGCACCGGGGCGCGATCCGGCGCTGGCCCGCGCGTTCGGGCAAGGAGGCCCTGCTGGCGCTGCTGGCCACGGTGGCCGCGGCGCCGAAGGGGGACGAGCGCGAGCCCTCGCCGCACCGGTCCACCCTGGCCGACGCCATCGGCGACCTGGTGCGGGTGCGCCGCAGGCGCGGCCTGCGGGTTGTGGTCTCCGACTTCCTGGACACCCCCGCCTTCGGCGGCGAGGTGACCTGGGAGCGGCCCCTGCGCCAGTTGGCGGCGCGCCACCAGGTGCTGGTGGTGGAGGTGGTCGACCCGCGCGAGCTGGACGTGCCGGAGGTGGGCGACGTGACGCTGCGCGACCCGCGCACGGGCATGGTGCGCGACGTGCGGCTGACGCGTGCGGTGCGCGAGCGCTACCGCCAGGCGGCCGAGGGGCAGCGCCGCGCGGTGCGCGACGCGCTGCGCCGGTGCGGGGTGCACCACCTGACGCTACGGACGGACCGGGACTGGGTACTGGACACGGCACGCTTCGTCATCCACCAGAGGCGTACCGCGCACCACCTGGCCCGCCACACTCCGGGAACGCCCCGGTGAGCGCGGCGGGCCCCACCGGGGAACCGAACGAGGGCGCGGGCGCGGACCCGCGGGACAGAGCCGAGGCACGGGGGATTGAGTCATGACCTTCCTGGAGCCCCAGAGGCTGTGGTGGCTGCTCCTCGTCGTCGTACTGGTCGCCGCGTACGTGTTCGCGCAGACCCGGCGGCGCGAGTACACGATGCGCTTCACCAACCTGGCGCTGCTGAACCAGGTGGCGCCGCACCGGCCGGACGTGCGCAGGCACGTGCCCGCGGTGCTGTTCACGGTGACGATCGGGGTGCTGATCGCCTCGATGGCGCTGCCGGCGATGCCGGTGCAGCAGCCGCGTGAGCGGGCGACGATCATGGTGGCGGTGGACGTGTCGCTGTCGATGGCGGCCAACGACATCGACCCGAACCGGCTGGAGGCGGCCAAGAAGTCGGCCCAGGGGTTCGTGGAGACGCTGCCGGACCGGTTCAACGTGGGTCTGGTGGCCTTCTCGTCGACGGCTACGGTGGTCTCCTCGCCCACCCACGACCACCAGGCGGTGATCGGGTCGATCGAGAACCTCCAACTGGGTCCGGGCACGGCGATCGGCGAGGGGGTGTTCGCCTCGCTGGAGTCGATCAGCAGTTTCGACGAGGACGCGGACGTGGACCCGCCGCCGTCGGCGATCGTGCTGCTCTCGGACGGGGAGAACACCAGTGGCCGCGACATCTCGCAGGCCGTGGCGATGGCGGCGGAGCAGGAGGTGCCGGTCTCCACGATCGCGTTCGGCACGGGCGCGGCGATGATCGAGATCGACGGCTACCAGGTGCCCGCCGACATCGACAAGGAGGCGCTGCGCGGTCTGGCCTCGGACACCGGGGGGCACTTCTACGAGGCGGAGAGCGAGACGGAGCTGAACGAGGTCTACGAGGACATCGGTTCGTCTCTGGGCACCGAGCTGGTGCACGAGGAAATCGTCACACGTTTCGTGCTGGTGGCGATCGTCCTGGCGATGGCCACCGCGGTGACGTCACTCCTGTGGTTCCAGCGGCTCCCGTGAGCGGGAGGGGGCCCGCGCGCCCCCTCCACCACAGGTCCCGGGTGACGTGGGACACATCCCTTTAGGCGGGGTTTACACCGTTCCTGTTATGTCCACGGGTTAGCGTGGGCATGTTTTGTCCTGCCCATCACATGAGGAACGATGCCGAACACACCCGCAGTGCCGACGGCGATCTGCTTTGACCTGGACGACACCCTGATCGACGATCTCGCCGCGTCGTCCACGGGGCTCCGGGCGGTCATGGACCGGCTCGGCCACCCGGACTTCGGAGCAGCCCGCAGTCTGTGGGACGTGCAGACCGAGATCTCCTTCGGTTCCTACCTGCGCGGACGCCTGAGCCTGGAGCAGCAGCGCCGCGAGCGCATCCGGGCCCTGGCCGTCCAGGCCGGCCACGCAGACCTCGCCGACCAGCACTGCGACGAGCTGTACCGGATCTACCTGGAGGCCCACCGCTCGGCGTGGCAGGTCTTCCCCGACGCGATCCCGTCGCTGAACGCGCTGGCATCGGCCGGATACCGCCTGGCCGTGGTGACCAACGGCGTCGAGTCCCTCCAGCACGCCAAGCTCCAGTCCATGGAGTTGGTCCCCTACTTCCACGCCGTGGTGTGCACCGACACGGTCGGCACGGGCAAGCCGGACCCGCGCATCTTCCACACCGCCGCCCAGCGCCTGGGCGTGGACCCCACCGCGTGCTGGCACGTGGGGGACCAGATCCAGGCCGACGGCGTGGGCGCCGCCGCCGCGAGCATGCGCCCGATCATGATCGACCGCCGGGGCCACCAGCGCTTCGAGTCGGTGACCACCATCGCCAACCTGGACGAACTGCTGCGTCTGGTGGGCCTGCCCAGCGCGGCCCCCGCCGCCGGCTCGCTGTGACCGCCGCCTTCCCGGGCGTTGCGGGACGGCGCGTCACCGCGCACCTGGTCTCCGCCGGCGCCCCCGCGGTGCTCGGGGCGCGCGTGCTGTTCGGCCAGGACCCCGCGGACGTGGCCCGCGGCCTGGGCGGCCTGGCCCCGGACGCTCCCCTGCGCGCGCTGGACGTGCTCACCGAGCTGGCGTCCGCGCCCGGCGGCGCACCGCTGCACATCGACCGGGTGGTGTTCGCCGAGGCCGGGGCGGAGGCCTCCTGGCCCCCGGCCGCGGACGCGGGTCTGCGGCCCTCCCCCGCCGAACTGGCCGGGGAGGAGTCCGCGCCCGGCAGCGGGCTGACGCCGCTGCGCCGGTTCGCCTCCTACGGGATCGTCACCGACCCACGCGGGAACGTGCTGCTGAGCCTGATCGCCGAGGGGTTCCCCGGCGCCGGGACCTGGCACCTGCCGGGCGGCGGCGTGGACGCGGGCGAGGACGTGCGGGCCGCGCTGCGCCGCGAGGTGGTCGAGGAGACCGGCCAGGACGGCCTGGTCGGGGAGCTGGTCACCGTGTCCAGCCACCGCCGTGAGGGCTCCGGCGGCCACGACATCTACGCGGTGTGGGCGTTCTTCCGCGTCCTGGTACCCGACCCGGGTCCGGCCCGGGTGCTGGAGGAGGACGGCTCGACCGCCGACGCGCGCTGGTTCGCCCCCGGTGAGGTCTGCGGGCTGCGGCTGTCCACCACGGCCCGGCGCGGCCTGGCCTACCTGGGCCTCTCCGGCGCGTCCTGAGCCCGTGGCCCGGCGCCGGCTCCGGCGCGTCACACCGGTGACGCCCGGGACGGGCCGTCAGCTCCGCGGCAGGTCCCTGACGAACACGATCCCGTCGCTGTCGGCCAGGCGGGAGGGGTCGAGCGGGGCGTAGCCGAACCAGGCGGACACGCGGGGCTCCGGGCGCGCGCCGCCCAGGTCCGCGGCCAGCCGGGGCGCGTCGACCACGCAGCGCTCCTCCCCGAGGCCGTACAGGAGGCCCTCGACGGTGTCCGGGGGCGGGGTGCCCACGCCCCGGTGCCGGATGGCGCCCAGGGCCGTGGCCAGGAAGGCGTACCCGGGCCCCAGGCGGGCGCCCACGATCGCCCCGGCGCCCCACCAGTGCAGCGGCGGCCCGCCCATCCGCATCGTGCTCCTGCCGCGCTGGAGGTGGGCGTTGTGCGCGTGGACCAGCACCGGGCCCCGCTCGGCGAGGGCGAAGAGGTTGTCGGCCATCATCTGGTCGCGCAGGCCCAGCAGCCGCGTCATCCTGCTCGGTGAGGTGTCGACCGTCATCCCCGCGTCCTCCAGCCGCGTCATGCGCCGCGAGGAGGTGTCGGCCATCCAGAAGTGGTAGCGCAGCAGGCCGGTGGCGGTGCGCGCGTACAGGCGCGCCCGTTCCCATTCCTCGCGCGAGGTCGCCGAGACCAGGCGCGGCGTGTGCGCGTCGAGCAGCGCCGCCAGGTCGTCGGCGAGCATGCGCAGCTCCCGGACCTCGTCCGAGCGCCCCACGGACTCGGCCGGGTCCAGCATCGCGTCGGGGTTGGTCCACCGCGCGTCCTCGCCCGTCAGGCGGTCCAGCGTCCGCGCGTCGCACGGGAGCTGGTCCGCCTCCACCCAGCGCGCGAGGTAGCCGTGGAGGGCGGTCAGGGCCCGCCGTGGGCTCTGGGCGCCGGTGATCTCCAGCGGGCCGTCGAAACCGGCGAAGCGCACCTGTTCGGCGGCGGGCCTGCCGTCGTTGTGGGCGCGCATCCAGCGCACGAGTTCGCGGTTGGCCGCCGACGCGCCGAACCCGTGGCTGAACCCCTGCTCCACGGCCTGTTCGAGGGTGCCGGTGCCCGAGGTGACGTACTCGTCCACGGCCAGGCCCGCCAGGCAGTCGCTCTCGACGGCGATCGTGCGGTAGCCCTCCTGCTCGACGAGCTGGCGGAAGAGCCCGTTGCGCAGGTCCAGCAGAGCGCCCTCGCCATGGGTGGGCTCGCCCAGGGCGAGCAGTCGCGGCCGGGTCGGGAGCATCCCCATGACGGAGGCCGCCTCGAAGGTGTGTGCGGTGTCGCTGGCGACAGTGTCCATACCTTCAACGCTATCGTTGAAGTAACGGTTGAGACTTTTTCGGTACAGCGGCGGGAATATGGCTAAGAACCTTCAAAGCGGTGGTCGGCTCAGGCCGATCGACCTGGCGCGCGGGCACGGTCTGTCCACGCAGGCGGTCAGGAACTACGAGGAGGACGGGATCCTTCCGGCGGCTGACCGCACGCGACACGGCTACCGCACCTACACCCCGCTGCACGCCCGGGGCCTGAGCGCGTTCGTGTCCCTGGTGTCCGGCCACGGCCACCAGGGGGCGGCCTCGATCATGCGGGCGGTGAACGGGGGCCGGACAGAGGAGGCGCTGCGCCTGATCGACGAGGGCCACGCCCAGCTCCTGGAGGACCGGCGGACCCTGCGGGCCGTGGAGGAGGCCCTGCGCGGACTGGAGGGCGGCGCGCGGTGCCAGTCCGCCGACCCGGGCGCGTCCGGTGGACGGACCGGCTCCGGAGGGAGGGCCGGGGCGGCCGCTCCTCCACGACCGGAGGAGGAGCCCGGGTCGGCCGAGCCGGGCACCACGTTCATCGGGCCGCTGGCGGGCAGGCTCGGCGTGCGGCCCGCGACGCTGCGCGCCTGGGAGCGCGCCGGGCTGGTGCGTCCCCGCCGCGACCCGAGGACCGGGTACCGCGTCTACGGCGGGGCCGACGTGCGCGACGCCCTGCTGGTACACCAGCTCAGGCGGGGCGGTTACCCGCTGGAGCGGATCGCCCCGCTGATCGCCCAGGTGCGCTCGGCAGGCGGGCTGGAGCCACTGGAGGGCGCGCTGCGCGACTGGCGGGCCCGGCTGTCCGCGCGCGGGCGGGCGATGCTGGCCGGGGCCGCCGAGCTGGAGGCGTACCTGCGCGAACGCGAAACCGTCTAGAAGCGCAGGTCGAAGCGCTCGCGCAGCCACCACAGCCCGGCTCCCGCCGCCAGGACCGCCATGCCGGTGATGACCGTGGGCAGCGGCAGGCTGCACGCCAGCACGACGCAGCCGCCCAGCCCGGTCAGCGGCACCAGCAGCGGCGGGCGGGGCTCGTCGGGGCCCAGACGCAGCGCCGAGGCGTTGGTGATGGCGTAGTACACCAGCACGCCGAAGGCGGAGAAGGCGATCGCGCCGCGCAGGTCGGTGACCAGGACCAGGGCGATGACGACGGCGCCGACAAGCAGCTCGGCGCGGTGGGGCACCCCGTGGCGCTCGTGGACCGAGGCCAGGGAGCGGGGCAGGTGCCCGTCGGCGGCCATCGCGGCGGTGGTGCGCGAGACCCCGAGGATGAGGGAGAGCAGGGCGCCCAGACTGGCCACGGCCGCGCCCGCGACCACCACGGGGGCCAGCCAGTCGAACCCGGCCACCCGGACGGCGTCGACCATCGGGGTGTCGGTGGTGGACAGGCGCTCGCGGCCCAGCACGATCAGCAGCCCGGTGCCGATGACCAGGTAGAGCACCAGTACGCCGGCCAGGGCGATGTTGACGGCGCGGGGGATCGTGGTCTGGGGGTCGCGCACCTCGCCGCCCAGGGTGGCCACCCTGGCGTATCCGGCGAAGGCGAAGAAGATCATCCCGGCGGCGCCGAGCACGCCGAAGGACCCGGGCCAGGGCCCCAGCCCCTCCACCTGGGCGACGGCGGCCAGGCGCCCGCTGAGGAGCATGGCCGCGCACACTGCGGCCAGGACCGCCAGGACCGCGGCCAGCAGGATCTTGATCACCATCGTGGAGCGCTGGATCCCGCGGTAGTTGAGCGCGGTGAGCGCGACCACGGTGGCCGCCGCCAGGGCCTTCTCCCAGCCGGGGAGGAGGTAGGCGCCGAAGGTCAGCGCCATGACCGCGCAGGAGGCCGTCTTGCCGACCACGAAGGACCAGCCCGCCAGGTAGCCCCACAGCTCGCCCAGGCGCTCGCGGCCGTAGACGTAGGCGCCGCCGGACTCGGGGTGGCGGGCGGCGAGCCTGGCCGAGGAGACGGCGTTGCAGTAGGCGACGATCCCCGCGATGAGGATGGCCACGGGCAGCCAGGCGCCCGCGCCGAGCGCGGCCGGGGCGAAGACGGTGAACACCCCGGCGCCGAGCATCGCGCCCGCGCCGATGGCGACGGCGTCGACCGTGCCCAGTGCGCGGGCGGGTCTGGCCTGGGGGCCGGAGGAGGAGGTGGTCAACGGGGTCTCCCTTGCGTGAGTACTCCCGGCTCGCGCCGGGCGGCAACGCTCCCTTCCCCGGACGCCTCCGGTAAAGCACAGCGGTACCTCGGGACGTGACGGCGGACCTCGTGTGCCCGGCTGGCGCACCCTCCCCCGTCGCGGCCTGACCGGACACGACGCGAGGTTCCGGCGCTTCGGGGGCCGGGGCTCGGCTGCGCCGCCGGGGCGGCGGTCGTGTCCGACTTCCGAGTGTGCCCGATCCCGGTGACCACCGGGAGCAGTCCCGCCATGACGAGGATGGCCGGTATCGGTCCGTACGGTGTCCGCGCGGTGGCGCGGCCCGACCGGGCGCAGCGCGGCGGGCCCGGACCGGCCCTCAGCCGGTCCGGGCCCGCGCCCGCTCCTATCCCCCGCGGTCGGCTGCGGGGCCGCCACCGGTTCAGGTGGGGCGCCAGGGCGTTCCGGTGTTGTCGGTGATGTCCTCCGCCGCGACCTGGCGGAGCTGGCGCGAGAGGTCGGACAGGGCGCGCGAGACCGCGAGCTCCTCGCCGATCTCGGGAACGTCCAGGTCCGTGGGGTGCTTGCGGGCCATCCCGTGTCCCCGCAGCGCCGTCCCGTCGTCGGCGACGAGGCCGACCTCGGCCCAGGTGCGCGCGCTGTCGCCCTCGTTCTCCTCGGCGACGACGACGTCGACGTTCCAGCGCTTGGTCGTCTGCATGGCATCGGCCCCCTCTGCGTTGGCGCCCGTGCAGCCGGGCGGGTGTTCGATGTGCGCGTCCGGACCCGGGTAGACCAGGTCGTCGTGTCCCTGTTCGGCGCCGGCCCAGTGGACCCGGTAGGGGGGCGTCCCGTCGGCCCCCCCGACGCCGGTGACGACGCCCGTCCTGCGGTGGGCGTCGGCGCGCGGGCTCTCGACCACCAACTGGTCTCCTACGTGTGCTCGCATGGGTTCCCCCGCAAACGTCGGATACCTCCATCTTCGGCACCCCGGCGCCCCGCCGCGCCTGGGTTGGGCCTTTGTTGGCGTGGGGCTGGGAGGTTTTTGCCGTGTGCCGCGGCCGGGGCCGCCCCTGGTAGCGTCACGGCGTGGCTCAGCACTACTTCGACTCCGATCCGGGCGCCGGGGTGCCGAAGATGGAGGT
>NZ_LEKI01000186.1:0-9742 GCF_001029525.1 Nocardiopsis sp. RV163
TCTCATGGGTGTCCTGGGGGCGCTTCGCGCCCGGTGGGGCGGCCCGGACGGGGCGTGGGGACGTCGTGTCCCGTCGGGGGCCGCGCGGGGAGCGGGACGGGGGACCCGACCCTACGCCAACCTCACCCGGAACGCCGGAACGGGAGGCACGCGCCGTCGCGGGGTCCGCTGCAGCGCCGTCCCTTGGTGGCCTTCCGCGCGGGGGACGGGGCCGTGAACGCCGCCGTCGGGGCGCCGTCCGTGCTGGCGGGGCCCCGGACGGGAGGGCCGACTGCGGTAGCGTACTCGGTTTCCCGTGTACGTTCCATGAGCGTCCGGTGCCCGGTTCGTGTCGTTTCCCTCCGGAACGGGTTCCACGGGGGGAGGGGACGGCGGCTCCGGGGCCCCGGTGCGGGGCGCTGCTCTGCGGCGCGGGCGCCGGACGGTGTTTCCGTCCCGGTCAGGCAAGGCCGGGCTGTCACAGCGCCCGCCCCGGTCGTTTCCCGCGTCCGCCGCCTCGGTCGCCGCCGCGTCCTACGGGTTTCCCCGGCCGCCGTCGTCCCCGAGCACGGGCGTCATCAGGAAGTCGGTGATCGAGCCGGGCGGAGGCCGGTCGAGGCCGGAGCCGGGGTCGAGCAGATCCAGGAAGGCGTCGGGGATGGGCGTGGACCCGGACGCGTCGGAGGGACCGTCCCCCTTCTCCGCGGGGTCGGAGGAGGCGCGGTCCCGGTCCCGCGACGGTCGGACCCGCGGTTCGTCGAACGTCGATCCGCCGGGCCGCCGTACCGGTGTGCCCGCGAGGTCGTGCGGGGGCGGGCCGCCGTCGCTGTCGTAGAACTCCGTGGCCGTGCCCGGGGCCGTGTTCCCGTGCGGGACGGTGCCGGGACGGACCGGGGTCCCCCCGCGGCTGCGGTTCGCGCCGCCCGGGCCGCCTCCACGCGGGGACCTGTCCTCCCCCCGCCCCTCGCGGTCCTTCTCCCCGGAAGGGTCGCCCGGACGGCCGCCCCCACCGGCCACGTCGCCGTCACCGCTGCCGCCCTGGCCGCCGGAGCGGTCCTTGTCATCACCGCCGCCATCGCCGTCCTCGCGCTCGTTTTCAGTGTCTGCGGGGGCGTCCGCGGAATCCTCCTCAGCGTCCCCCTTCCCCTTCTTCCCGTCCCGCGCGCGCTCGGGGCCGTTCGCCGTCTCACCGTCCCCGGACCCGGTCTGCTCCAGGGACGGGGCGGGCCCGGTAGCCGCGGGCGCCGTCCCGGGGGCCGCCTCCCGACCGGAGGGGGAGGGCGTGGTGTCGTGCGCGGAACGGCCGTTCCCGTCGCCCGTTGGACCGTTCAACTCCTGGTCGAAGAAAGCGAACAGGTCGGACGCCGGTCCGGGGGCGGTGGGAGCCTGCTCCGCCCGGGGTGCGGTCACCTCCTGCCTTGAGGTGTCCGCGCGGTCCCGCTCCCGCGGCGTACCGGGCTCGGTAGAGGGGCTCAGCAAGCCCTCGGCGCCCTCCGCCGGCACGGAGTCCTGATCCGTCTGGGTGGCGAGCCGGTCACGGTCGTGGGGGCCGCCCGGATCCGTCCCGTACCGGAATCCCCCGTGCGGGGGCGGGCCCGCCGCCCGCTCCCGTCCACCGGGTGATAGCGACAGCCGGTCGCGCTCGTCCCGGCTGAGCGACGACGCCTCCGGGTAGTGCCTGCCGGACCAACGGACGCGCGGCACTTCCTCCCCGTCGCCGTCGTCCTGGTCGCCGGCCTCGTACAGGTTCTCCGAATCGTCCGCCACCGGCCCGTCAGTGCGGTCGTCGGCGTGATCCGGTACCGCAGCGTCTCGTGCCTCCGGCCGGTCTGAGGGGCGCGGTTCGGCCGGGTGGTCGAGCGGGGCCGTTCCGTTCCCGTTCGGGGGGAGCTGGTCCGTGGACATCAGCCGGGCAAGCTGGAGCTGCATCCTCCTGATGTCGTCCGAGTCCGGGAAGGACTCCTCCGAGCGCGTCTCCTCGTCCCGTTGGAGGTCCGTGCCGTGGTCGGTGAGGTCGTCCGGGCGGCCGGGGGAGTGTCGACCCGGCCGGTCGTCGGCCGGGTCGGCGCCGTGCTGGGACAGACCGCCCCCGTTAGCCGAGGACAGCGGTCGGCCGTTCGAGGGGTCAGAGAAGAGCCGCTCCGACTCCTCCGCGGGCCCCTGCGCCCCGCGGGTCCCGAGCGGACCGTCGGAGCCAGGTCCGTCGACGGGGCCCTCCCCGTCCGGGCGGACCCGTTCCTCCCCGCGCGGGGGTGCCGGGCCCTCCGCCGGCCGGATGTCGAAGTCCGAACTGAGCGTGTCCAGCAGGCTGGTCCCGTTGCCGTGCCGTCCCGTGTTCCGGTCCGGCAGCTCGATGGCCGCCGGATCGGCCGCGGGGTCGTCCGCTGGGCCCGGGGCGCCGCGCTGCGGGGCCGGGGGAGGCGGCGGCTCCTCCTGGACGGTGTCGAGGACCGGCCCGCTCACGGTTCGCGGCCTGGGCAGGGACGAGGGGGCGTTCAGGCCGCCGCGGAGCTCCCGGAGCGCCGCCTCCCAGTCGCGCAGCGCCGCGTTGAAGGCCTCCAGCCGGTCCTCGTAGGTGGACTCCAGATCGGCGTAGCGCTGCCGGATCCGCGGGTCGTCGGGGGAGGCGATCCGGTCGGAGGCCGCGGCGTCAAGCGGCAGGCGGGCTTCGAGGTAGGCCTTCTCCGCGTCGCCGAGCGCCTTCTGGAAGCCGGCGAAACGCTCGGTCAGGGGAGTGATCCGGTTGGCGTCGTCGGGGGTGATCACGCCCAGCCTCACCGCGTCACCGTGGGAGACCCACATCGTCACCTTGGATGAGGTCTCGCCCCGCTGCCAGCGGGCGGGACGGGACGGCGGCGGGGCGGGGGCGCTCCGGTCGCCGAACACGCCGCGGATCTTGGCCGCGGTGTACCTGCCCGCGGCCGCGGTCCTGTCACCCACGTAGCGCGCCGAGCGCTTGTACCAGGGGCCGCGCGGCTCGGACCTGACGCCGATGCCCCAGGTGGTGTCGATCTCCACCAGGTAGGCGGGGCCGGTGCGGACGCGGTCCGAGTGGGGCGGCTCCTTCGGCTTGCTGCCCCGTGCGGTGTCGCCTCCGGACGCGGACGACGCGGTGGCGTTGGCCCCGCCGTAGTGGATGGCCGTCGTCGGCGGTCCCGTTCCGGTGCGTCCCGATGGGCGCGCGTCGACCCCCATGGTCGCCGTGGACGACTCGTTGTGGAACGGGGAGAACGTCCTGCTCGACTCCGAGGAGTCGGTCAGCCGCACGCTCGGGTTGAAGTCGACGACGCGTGCCGACTCCGGCCGGGGCACGGCGCGTATCCCCCACGTTGTCCGGCCCATCTCGATCAGCTCGGTGCCCGACTCCGCGTTGGCCTGCGGGAAGAGGGCCTTGAGGGCGACCGCGTTGAGGGACTGGTCGATGGCGTTGTTACGGGAGTTGAGCTTCAGTTTGTCCGCCGCGTACCCGGCCGCCTGTTCGACGGCCCGCGGAGTGTAGCGCCCGTCTCTGACGGAGTCGGCGGGCGGGTTCCAGCCCAGCGACTTGGCCACGACGACGTGAGCGAGGTCGCGGACGTCCCTGCCGTTGTTCTCGACGGCCACGGGCATGACCACGCCGTCCTTGAAGTCTCCCCTGGCCCCGGGGTCCGTGGCCCGCGACCAGTCGCGCATCATGTCGGGCAGCGAGGCGTGGTGGTCGTGGGAGGGGTTCTCCGGCTGGGGCACGTCATCCGTCCGCTGACCGCCGCCCGTCGGCCTCGCACTGGTGTCGGTGCCGCCCGTGGCGCCGGGGGGCGCGGTCCGGCCGTCGGCGGGCCGGACGGTGCCGCTTCCGCCCGCCGCGTCGCTTCCGTCACCGGCGGTCGCGTCGCCGGTCGTCTCGGTGGTGACGGTTCCGTCGGCGGTGTTCCCCGGTCCCGAGAGGTCGAGGTAGGGGGTCGGGTACAGCGCCTCCACCCGGCCCGAGCCGCCCGTGCCGCTGAAGTTCCGGCGTCCGCCCGCGCCCGGGGTCTCTCCAGTCAGGGTGTTGACCACACCCTGCTTGTCGGAGATGTGCAGGTCGATGGTCAGCCTCGTGTCCGACGACACCCGCGCGTAGGGCGTCTCCATGGTCAGCCCGATGGAGCGCTTGTCCGTGTTCCGGGTGATCAGGCCGTCGCCGTGCGCTTTCATCGCGGAGGCATCGCCGTACACGCCCATCAGGTAGGGGCTGCTCGACGGGGTCGGGCCCCCGGTCTGGTCGCCCCCCGACCGCGGCAACTGGGGCAGGAGGGCTCCCTGCGAACCCGCGGACGCGGAGTTCTCACCGCCCCGCTGCAACCGGTCCCCGTCCTCCCACTCCTGGCGCTGCCGGTACTCCGTCTTGCCGCCCAGGTAGGTGACCTCCGTGCCATCCCTGTCGAGCCGCAGGTTCACGGTGGCGGCCAAGGACAGCGGAGCGGTGGTCGGCGCGTTGAGGTCGCCGATCGAGTGGTCGAGGGCGCGGACCTTCACCGCCACCGGAGTTCCGGTGTTGGGGTTGAGCCCGGTGTGGGAGTTGAGGGTGTGCAGGATGGTCTCCCTACTGTCCTTGGTCAGCTCCCATCCCTGTGAGGCCAGGTCGTCGGCGAGGCGCTGGAGGGCCTCGCCCGGGTCGGCCGGCCGCACCATCTTGCCGGAGTCCTCGAAACCCGGACGCGGCCTCACGGCCGCGGGCCGGTCGGGCTCGGGCTGGGGGACGCGGACCAGTCCGGGGCCGTCCTGCTCGACCCTGTCCCGCACCAGGCCCGACTGGTGGGCGTCGCGGATGTGGACCAGCCCGGTGACCAGGTCGCGGACATCGGCCTGCCAGCCCCGGTAGCGCGCTGCCCGGGGGATCGTCGGACCGATGCTCCATTGCTTGACGAACTCCACCGCCTGCGTCACGCGCCCCGAGGCTGAGAAGGAGTACGACATCGGGATCTTGGGATGGAACTCCACCGTCTCGGAGAACTTCGACGCGGGCCTGGTGTTGGTGTAGCGGTCGAACAGGCTCTTGCCCGCGGAGGGACCGAGCTGGATCAGGGGAGCGCCAGCGGAGTTGGGCGGCGGCCCGGTGCCGCCGGAGGTCTGGCCGGCCGGTTGGACGGGGTTGGGGTTGTACCGGCCTCCGCCCGTGGCCAGGAGGGTCACGTCGGTCCTCCTGCCCTCCCTGGTGAACACCTCCAGGGTGTTCTTGTCCTTCCAGACGATCGCGCCGTCGGACTGCTCGAAGCGGTCGACCGAGTCGATGTCGAACCGGGTCGCCGTCGTCGCGCGGACGTCGTGGGGGGAGAGCGGGCCGCCGCTCATCTCGGTACGCGTGCGTGCGCCGCCGGAGGACTGCAGAGCCGGGTTCCCCGCCAGGTTCTCAGGGGACAGGGCGTTCTCGTAGAACTGCCTGCTGCCCTGGCCCCGGACCAGGAAGTGCCGCAGCTTGCGCTCGAACCCGAACTTTCCGGGGGTGCGCTCGACACCGTCGCGCCTCTCCCACTGAGGAACGGAGGAGAAGTTCTCGTAGGAGGCGTCGAGCAGGCTGCCCATCCGGTTGCCGTCGCCGGTGGAGAAGCGGGTGTTGACGTGCTCGACGGTGGGTCCCAGGTCACGGATCAGCTCGGCCCGGCGCTGTTCGGGGGTGCGGGCGCCGGGGGTGTTCCCGGTGGTGTCCCGCGGGCCGGTCGCCGGCGCGGGGGCCCGCCCGGCCGGGGGCCGTCCGCCCGGCTCCCCGTCGAACCACCTCCTGACCGTCCCGGTCACGTCGCGCCGCTTGCGGACGCTGTCCGGTGCCGGTGCCGTGCCGCCGTCGATCATCTCCTTGGCCCGGTCGACCGGTATCGGTCGGATCCGGGTGGCCCGCGGGGCGGCGCCGTCCCCGCCGCCGCCTTCCCCGTTCTGAACCGCCTTGGGCGTGTCCATCGTGGCCAGCGCCTCGATCGGGGCGTCGAGCAGGTCGTGTCCGCGCTCACCCAGTGGTCTGTCCCCGCCAAGGACCATGCCGATGTCGTCGTTCTCGTAGAGCTTCGCCGAGAAACGGACCGTGGCGTTCCAGACGCTGGAGTCCTCGGCGTACTGGATGATCTCCTCGCTCTGGGTCTTGACGCCCAGGCCCCGGCCGCGTCCCTTGGTGCTGTTGAGCTGGCCGGAGACCGAGAGCACGCCGCCGTCGCTCGGGTTGTCGGCCGCGTCCACGGTGTCGATCCGGCGGACGTAGGCGCCGGTGGTGACCCGGACCGACCTGCGAGTCTGCGAGCCGTCCGCGGCGGTGCGCTCGGACGCGCCCGCGTACTCGCCTCCGGTCCCCCTCGTGGTCTCCCCCGCGTGCCTGAGAGAGGAGAAGTCCGCGGTGACGCGCACCGCGACGAACGGGGGACGCAGCACCTTCTCGCCCGGCTTGAGGAGTGCGCTGGGGTCGAACCTTCCCGTGTCGATCAGGTGGATGGGCTGGCCGTGCAGAGTCAGGTCGTCCCCGCCGCTCTTGAACACGGACGCGGAGACGGCGTCCATGACCCTGTGCGTGTTGAAGACCGCGACGTCGTGGTCGCGCCGGAAGGGGCGGTGCTCGCGAGTGGAGCCGGTGAACGGTCCCGTGTTCTCGTGGCCGGGCCGCCGGGCGAAGTTCTTCGCGTCGCGCGCCAGATCGGGCAGGACCAGGCCGGGCCGCTTGTCCGCCAGTCCGGTCAGCACCTCGTGCGCGATCTGCTGGTAGACGGTGCGCTGGCGGCCGTCGACGTCTCGGTACTGGCTGCCGTCGGGCCAGGTGAAGTCGCGGGGAACGGAACCGTGGAAGGTGACCGGCCGCTCCCGGGCCAGGTTCGGACGGGGGGGACGCGGGCCCTCGGGCCGCCCGGTGCCGGGGCGCTGTTGAGCGGGCGGTCGCCGAGCGGGCGGCTGGTCCCGGTCCTGTCCGCTGCTGTCCTGTCCGTTCCCGGTCCGCTGGTCACCGGTGGTGTCGGGGGCGTCCGCCACCGGCGGCGCCGTCGTGTCCCCCGCGGCCCGGACGGGAGCGGGGGGCGCGGCCGCCTTGTCCGAGGGATCGTCCCCGTTCAGGATGCGGGCCTCCTGGACGGTGAGGATCTCGACCGTGTCGCCCTGGAAGCGGTACACGGTGCCGGGTTCGCCGTCGAAGTGCACGTAGTAGTTGCGCTGGACGTCGTAGGCGGACGACACGGTCTTGCCGTAGTTCATCCTGTTGGCCGATCCCGACGACGACCGTGTGCCCTCCTCGACCCCCCGGCCCCGCAGACCCCCCTCCACGGCCAGCGCGTCGACGCGCACCATGTGCGTGCCGCCCGGGGTCCCGGCGTCCGCGCTCACTCCCGCGCCCAGGCTTCCGCCGAGGAAATCGGTGTGGCGGAGCGAGGTCCCGATCGCGCGCTCGGACTCGTTGCCCTTGATGTACTTCGCGGGCTGGATGGTGTGGGGCCTGGCCTCGTAGGAGGTGGGTACCGAGTGGACGCTCACCAGGCGGGGTGTGCCCGAGGGGTCGGTGACGGTGAAGACCACGGGTGCCGAGCTCATCTTCGCCAGGTTGTTGCGGACGGACTTCTCCGAGAAGGTCTCACCGACCCGGTCGCGGAAGGCGTCCAGCTTCTGCTGCCTGCGCCTGTCCACGAATCCGGGCGTCACCTTGCCGACCATGGACTTCCACCGCCCGGGGTCCCGCCCGGGGGGCCAGAGGTGGTCGGCGATCCAGTCGGGGAAGGGCTTGTCGGAGGATCCGTCGCTCAGGCGGATGTCGCCCACCGACACGGGGTGGCCCTTGTCCGCGTGCGGGCCCGCCGGTCTGGCGTCGTCGTCCCGGCCGCGCTGGTGGTCCTGGGTCGCGAAGGGGTCGCGCAGGCGGATCGTCCTCGGACCGGCGTTGGCCACGACCTCGCCCGGAAGGACCAGGAGCACTCCGTCGGGGGACTCGGCCCGGGTGCGCACGGCCCGGTCCGCGGGGGCGGTGCCGTTCGCCGGAGCGTCGCCGTCCACGGGTCCGTCCCCGTGTGCGGGCCCGTCCTCCGTTCGGGGCAGGGGGGTCAGGTCGAAGGACATCGTCAGGTCGGAGACGTAGACCGCGGGCTTGCCCTTGATCTCGTAGCTGCTGTAGCCGTCGTGGGTGCTGGCCGCCGTCTCGGCGGTCTGCCGCTGACGTGTTCCGCCCGAGAAGCTGACGGTGAAGCGGGGACCGAGGTCGGTTCCGCTCACCGTGCCGAGGAGCAGCGGGGAGACCTGGAATCCCAGTCCGACGAACTTGGTGTCGCCGTGGTTGCCGCCGCCCTCGGCCGGGTTGGCCTCCCCGGCCTCGTCCACCAGCTTGAGTTCGGTGGAGTTCGACCCCAGCACCGGCCGTGTGGGCGTGTGGTGGAAGCCGTTCTGGGAGGAGCCCAGCCGCAGGTCCGCTCGCCACCTGGAGCCGTCCGCCCCGGTGACCGTCGTGGAGAACCCCTCCGGGCGGAAGAACACGCCCGTCTGCCTGCGCGCCTGCTCGTCGACCCGTTCTCTGACCGCGTCGCGCACGGTGGCGTCGACGTGCCCGGCGTCCTCGGTGAGGGAGTCGTCCACGAACGAACGCAGGTGCTCCGCGTGGACCATGCTGGAGTTGACCAGGCTGGACGTCAGCAGGTAGCCGATGTCGTAGGCGGTGCCCGTCCGGTCCGCCGTCACGGAACCCGGGTAGTGACGGGGCGGAGGCTCCTCCCGCTGCCGCGTGCCACCGGTGGTGTTCCCGCCGTCGGTGCTGTTCTCGGTGCCGGTGTTGTTCTCGGTGCCGGTGTTGGGCTGCGCAGGCCGCTCGGGCGGAGGAGGCTGCACTGGGGGAGGCGCGTGCTCAGCGCCGTCGGTGTCGGCGGTTCGTCGAGTCGACGTCTCCCCTCCCGCCCCGTCGTCCTCCCCCGGAGCGGGTGCGGGGAGCGTGGGACGCGCGCTCTCCTCACCGTCGTTGCCACCGGGCGGTGGCACCTCCCGCGTGTTCGCGGGCGCCTCGGTCCCGGTCGGCACGGGCGTGCGTACCGGCTCCCGCGTCGGCTCCCCGGCCGTGACGGGCGGCGGGCCCGGAGGAGTCTCCCGCTCCCGCGGGACACCCTCCGTGTTCCGGGACGGGGCCTCTCCGGACACCTCGTCCATTCTTGCGGGGGCGCCCTCGCGGGTCTGCCCGCCGTTCCCCTCCCGACCGTTCTTCTCCTCGGCGGGGTCCTCCCCGTGCACGTGCTCGCCGTCGCCCTCACGGTCTCCGTCGTCCTGGGAGCGGTCGTCGTCGCGGGAGGTGTCCCCGTCGCGCCCGTCGGGCCGTTCGGCGTCGCGCCCGGGAGCGGTGTGCCCGCTGTCCCCGGTGTCCCGAGGCGGTCCGCTCTCGGTTCCGGGACCGGTGCCGTGCTGGTCGCCGCCGCTCTCGGTCGCGGGCTGCGGGGGCGGCGCGCTCTGCGTCCTGGGCCCGGTCTGGTGCTGGCCGTCGCCGTTTTCGGCGACGGGCCGCGGAGAGGGCGGGACGTCCTCCGACGCGGTCCGCTGCTCGGATGCGGGTGCGGTGTCGGGCTGTGGCGTGCTCTCGCCGGTGCCGCGTGCGCCGTCGCCGTTGGTCCCCTGGGGGGAGGGGTCCGGCGCCCGGTTGTCGTTGGTGCGCTGGGGAGAGCGTCCGCCGTTGTCCCGCTCCGAGGACGCGGGGCGCTGGCTGTTGTCTGAGGTGGTGTTCTGCGGTGTGTTCGCGGGTGGTGTGGTGGTCTGGCCCGCGGGGGGCGCCACGGCGACGGGGCACGCGGCACCGGCGAGAGCAACCGCCCGTTCG
>NZ_LEKI01000187.1:0-9741 GCF_001029525.1 Nocardiopsis sp. RV163
CGCGTCGGCCCCGTCGGCCCGGGGCGGGTGCCCGGGGCCGACGGGGCCGGTGCGGTGGGACGGGGATCAGGAGCAGGACAGCGCGGTGGTCAGCGCCTCCAGGTTGCCCCGCATGATCGACGGGTAGTCGTCGCCGGGGGAGTCCTCGGTGACACCCTCCAGCGGGTCCAGCACATCCACCCGGGCGCCGGTCTCGGCGGCGATGGTCTCGGCGGTCGCCGCGGGCATCAGCGGCTCGGTGAAGATCGTCTCGATGCCGCGCTCGTTGACGACGTCGGTGATGGCCGCGATCTGCGAGGGGGAGGGCTCGGTCTCGGGGTCCACCCCGCTGACCCCGATCTGCTCCAGGCCGTAGGCCTCGGTCAGGTAGGTGAAGGCGGTGTGCCCCACGACCACCTCGTCGTGCTCGCAGGAGGACAGCCCCTCCTCGTACTCCTGGCCGATCGCCTCCAGTTCGGCGGTCACGGCCTCCACGCCCCGGGCGTAGCCGTCGGCGCCCTCGGGGTCGACCTCGGCCATCCGGTCGCCGAGCGCCTGGGCGGTCCGGGCCATCAGGTCCACGTCCAGCCAGAAGTGGGGGTCGTACTCGCCGTGGTCGTGCTCCTCCTCGGCGGCGGCCCCCTCCTCCGCGTGCGCCTCGTCCTCGGCGTGGTCGTGGCCCTCCTCGCCGTGGCCGTGCTCCTCCTCGCCGTGCTCGTGCCCCTCCTCGGCGTGCCCGTCGCCTTCGGCGTGGTCGTGGCCGCCCTCCCCCGCCGGGTGCAGCTCCACGACGTCTGCGACGTTGAACGCGCTCTCGGCGGCCTCCTGCGTGATCGCCTCGTCCACGGCGGGCTGGAGGCCCTCCACGTAGAAGGCGATGTCGGACTCGCTGACCTCGGCGACCTGTCGGCCCGTCAACTCCAGGTCGTGGGGCTCGGTGCCGGGCTCGGTGAGCTGGACGACCGCCGCCCGGTCGCCGCCGATGCGCTCGGCCAGCCACTCCAGGGGGTAGACGCCGGTGACCACGGTCAGGTCCGCGTCGGCGGGTGAGACACCCGAGTCGTCCGCCCCCTCGCCGCCGCTTCCGCAGGCGGTGATCGTCAGAAGTGTCGCGGCGCCGAGGGCGGCGGCCCGCACGGTTGTCCCAGTTCGCATGGGTCAATTGTCGGAAAAATGAAAACGGTTGTCAATTTGTCTGTTTGGAGTGGGCCGCTCACGCGCCCCCTGAACCGCCGTCCGCGGGCACGGGGAGCGGGCGACCGGACGCGGAACCGGGGGCGTCGCGCGGCTCCCCGGCGCCCTCCCCGTCCGACCGGTCCCCACCGCGTCCCGACGGTCGCGGCCCCCGCCCTCGGGCGGCTCCCTGGCTCAGGTGGACTCGGAGAAGCGCTCCACGTCGTCGGTGCGCCCCGCGACCACGATCACGTCGCCCTTGTTCAGCACCGTCTCCTGGGTGGCGTAGGTGAACTCCTCGCCCATCCGCTTCACCGACACCACCGTGATCCCGTAGTGCTGGCGCACCCGCGTCTCTCGCAGCGTCTTGCCGATGAGCTCCTTGGGCGCCTTGGTCTTGCCCAGCGAGAAGCCCTCCTCCAGTTCCACGTAGTCGAGCATCCTGCCCGACAGCAGGTGCGCCACCCGCTCGCCCATGTCGTGCTCGGGCAGGACCACGTGGGTGGCGCCGACCTGTTCCAGGATGCGGCCGTGGCGGCGGCTCGTCGCCTTCGCCCAGATGTTGGACACACCCATGTCCACCAGCAGGGAGGTGGCCAGGATGCTCTCCTCCAGGTGGGTGCCGATGGCCACCACCGCGCTGTGGAACTGGCCCGCTCCCACCTGGCGCAGCGCCTCCTCATCGGTGGCGTCGGCGATCACCGTGTGCGTGAGCGCGTCGGCGAAGGACTGCACCAGCCGCGGGCTGGAGTCCACGCCCAGGACCTCCCATCCCCGGCTGACCAGCTCCAGGCCGAGCGAACTGCCGAACCGGCCCAGGCCGATGACCAGGACCCGCTTGTCGGTGAGTCTCCTGTGCTGCTGCACGGTGTCCCTTCCTTCCCTCGGAGTGCTCTCAGCCGATGATCGGCCGCGCCTCGGCGAGATCGTAGCGCCGACGGTGGTCGCGGAAGGCGAGCGCCGTCACGAAGGTGATGGGGCCGATCCGGCCCGCCACCATCAGCAGGGCCAGCAGGAACTGGACCCACGGCGCCAGTTCCGCGGTGATGCCCATGGACAGGCCGACCACGCCGACGGCCGAGACCACCTCGAACATCACCGGGAGCAGTTCGAACGGGGTGGTGCGCACCAGCAGGACGGTGGTGAAGGCCACGACCGTCGCGGACAGGAACACCAGGCTCAGCGACTGCCGGATCACCCCGGGCGACAGTTGGCGTCCGTAGACGTGCACCTTGTCGTTGCCGCGGACCTCGGCCGCCACCACCAGGAAGATCACCGCCAGGGTGGCCACCTTGATGCCTCCGGCCGTTCCGGCGCTCCCGTTGCCGACGAACATCAGCATGATCGTCACCAGCAGCGTGGCGTCCTCCATCTCCCCGGTGTCCACGGAGTTGAGGCCGCCGCTGCGCGGCATCACACCGTGGAAGAAGCCGTCGACCAGCCGGGGCCACCAGTGCATCTGCCCGAGGGTCTGGGGGTTGTTCCACTCCATCAGGGTGACCATCAAAGCCCCGCCCACGAAGAGGATCGAGGTGGTGGTGACGGTGAGCTTGGTGTGCAGGCTCCACAGGCGCGGGGTGCGCAGTTCGCGCCGCAGCTCCAGCAGCACGGGGAAGCCGATGCCGCCCAGGATCACCGCCAGGGCGATCGGCACCAGGATGAACGCGTCGCCGGAGAACCGCGTCATGCTGTCCCCGTACAGGGAGAGCCCGGCGTTGTTGAAGGCCGAGATCGAGTGGAAGAAGCCCGAGTAGGCGGCCTCCCCGAGCGTCATGTCGTAGCCCAGCCACAACCTCGGGGTGATCAGCAGGAACGTCAGGCCCTGACAGATGAGGAAGATCAGGGCCACCCGGCTGACCAGGCCGCGCACGTCCCCCACCCACATGCTCCGGGTCTCGGTCTGCACGGTCAGCTGCATGCGCAGTCCGAACCGGCGGATCATCGCGGTGCCCAGCAGGGAGGCCAGGGTCATGATGCCCATGCCGCCCACCTGCATGAGCGCCAGGACCACCCCCTGGCCGAAGGCGTTGAGGTCGTTGCCGATGCTGACCACGCTCAGCCCGCACACCGAGAGCGCCGAGGTCGCGGTGAAGAAGGCCTCGACGAACCCCAGCCCCCGGTGGTCGGGCGTGGTCAGCGGTGTCATCAGCAGTGCCGTGCCCATCAGGTCCACGACCACGTAGGCCATGAGGAACACGCGCGCTGGCTGGCGCCACGTGCTGGCCTCGCGGGTGGCGCTCAGTTCCCGGCGCAGTTTGTACGACAGCCTCGCCGCCCTGAGCGGCAGGAGTGAGCCGCGCAGTCTGCGCAGGGAGCGCAGCCCCGCTCTCAGCCGGTTCTCGCTCATCGCTGACCGCGGGTCGGGAAGGGTGCCACGGTGTCTCCTTAGACGTTCCTGGGCGCGGGGAAGTGTGCCGGAGGGTTGCGATCGCGGCACGCGGACGGCCCGTCCTGCATCGTAACCGCGCGGAGGGTGTGCCGGAGGCGCCCGCGGCGGCCTCCACCAGCGGGGACGCGGTCCCGCGACCGGGGCCGCGGCGGTGCCCCGACGCGGGCCGACCGTGCCGGCCTCGCCGGTCGTGTGCGCCCCGCCCCAGGTCAGGCGTGGCGGGCGCCCTCGTGGTCGGCGTGGCCGGGGGGCTCCAGTTGCAGGGTGGAGTGCTCGACGTCGAAGTGACCGGTCAGGCACTCGTGGAGTTCGTCCAGCATGCGGCCGCTGTCGCGCAGGTGCTCCTCGGCGACCACCACGTGCGCCGACATCACGGGCACCCCGGAGGTGATGGTCCAGGCGTGCAGGTCGTGGACGTCCAGGACGGCGGGGTGTCCGAGCAGGTGGTCGCGTACCTCGCTCAGGTCCATGCCCTGCGGTGTGGCCTCCAGGAGGATGTGCACGGCCTCGCGCAGGAGGGACCACGCGCGGGGCACGATGATCGCCGCGATGCCCAGTGAGACGAGGGTGTCCACCCGGTCCCACCCGGTCAGCCATACGACGACGCCGCCCGCGATCACCCCGACCGAGGCCAGGGCGTCGCTCAGGACCTCGAGGTAGGCGCCCTTGACGTTGAGGCTCGCGCGGGCGCCCGAGCGCAGGACGAGCAGCGCGCCGATGTTCATGACCAGTCCGAAGGCGGCCACGGCGATCATGCCCGGCCCGGACACGTCGGCGGGCGAGCGGAGCCGCTCGACCGCCTCAACCACGATGAACCCGCACAGGACGAACAGCACCAGCGCGTTGACGGCGGCGGCGAGGATCTCCGCGCGCTGGTAGCCGAAGGTGCGCCTGCTGGTGGCGGGCCGGGCGGCGATCCACACGGCCACCAGGGCCAGGGCCACGCCGAAGGAGTCGGTGACGGTGTGCCCGGCGTCGGCGAGCAGGGCCAGGCTGTCGCTGAGCGCGGCGCCGACCACCTGGACCACGGCGACGGCGAGCATCATCCCCAGGACCACCGCCAGCCGCCCGCTGTTGGCGGCTCCGGCGGTGACGCCGTGCCCGTGCCCGTGGTCGTGTCCCAGGCCCATCAGCCCTCCCGTTCCGACGTCCTCTCGCGGGGCCGCCGTCCGCGGCGCCCATGGTTCAGCCTCCACTGTTTATACAGCCTGCGCTGTCTATACAGCAAACCATGTACAATGGTTTTCATGTTGACCTCCGAGCAGCGCCTGTCCGCCATCCACCGGCTCGGCCGCGCCCTGTCCGACCCCACCCGCTGCCGCCTCCTGCTGGCGCTCCTCGAAGGCCCCCACTACCCCGCCGGACTCGCCGACCAACTGGGGCTCACCCGCCAGAACGTCTCCAACCACCTCGCCTGCCTGCGCGACTGCGGCCTGGTGAGCACCTCCGCTCGCGGGCGCCAGGTCAGCTACGCGCTCGTGGACGACTCCCTGGCCCACGCCCTGGAGGACCTCCTGCGCGTGGTGTGGGGGACCGCGCAGCCGCACGAGGCCCCCGGCGAGCCCCGGTCCGCCTGAGCGCCGCCGCGGGGGCGGTCGGTCCGGTGCGCGTGCGCCCGGGCCCACGGCTCCCCGCCGCCCAGGGGCCCGGAGTCCGGCTCGCCGCCCCGCCCGTCCCGTCACCCCCGGTGCCCCCGTGCTCCGCGCGTCCGGGGTCGTTTTCCGGTTAGCCGGAAGTTGCCACCGTGATGTCCGTTACAGGGCGCGCCCTCCGTGCGGGCGCAGGAAGCCGCATTTCACCCCTTCCGGCTCCGACTTACGGATGAGGGCACCTACTTTGGTCAGAAACCGACCCTGCCAGAAGGCTGACGCGTCCCTGAGACTTCCCTGAATCGGGCGGGGGGAGCCCCGAGTCCCGATATAACGCGACGTATGGTGAGTAGTGCGCCCGGCAGGTGCACGAGGCCCGGGAGAGGCGGCCGACACGGCCGTCCCGCACCCGGCAGCCGGACACCGGCACCCCTGTCACCACACCTTCGATCCCGGTCCCAGCACCGGCGGACGACCGTGTGCTGCCCCGGCGCGTACACGCGCTCGACGACCCACACATCACGGCCCGCCCCGTGTCCGCAGTGAACTAGGAGCGAGAACCTCTCATGTCCAGATCGGCCGCAAGGGCCCGCGTCGCGGGTCTCCCCCGGACGGGGACCGCTGCCACCAGCGTGGAAGGGACCCGGGTATGAACCGCGCCGCGGTCCTGTCGCTCGGCAACCGGGCACTGGTCCTGCTCATCACCCTGGCAGTCCTCTTCTTCGGAGTGCTCGCAGCGGTGTCGGCCAAACGCGAGCTCTTCCCCGACATGTCCCTGCCGATGGTGATGGTCTCCGGCACCTACCAGGGGGCCGCCCCCCAGGTGGTGGAGGGCCAGGTCACCGAGCCGCTGGAACAGGCCGTCCAGAGCGTCCCGGGCGTCACCACGGTCACCTCGACCTCCAGCACCGGCTCCTCCCAGGTCACGGTCGAGTTCGACTACGGCCAGGACCAGGACGACCTCGTCCGCCAGACCCAGATCGCCGTCGACCAGGTCGCGGGCATGCTCCCCGAGGGCGTCGACACCAGCGTCATGTCCTTCAGCACGGACATGATGCCGGTCGTGATGCTCGCGGCGGGCGCCGCCGACGGCGACGACCAGGCCATGGTCGACCCGCTGGAGACCCACCTCATCCCCGAACTGGAGTCCGTCGACGGCGTGCGCTCGGCGACGCTCACCGGCGCGGTGGAGTCCGACGTGGTCGTCACGCCCGACGAGGACGAACTCGCCGAGAACGGCCTGTCCCCGCAGAGCCTCGTGGACGCCCTGCAGTCCAGCGGCCTGCTCCAGCCGGGCGGGGACGTCGAGTCCGACGGCCGCAGCCTGAGCGTGACCACCGGTGACCAGTTCACCTCGATCGAGCAGGTCGAGGAGGTCTGGCTCCAGCCCGCCGCCGCGGGCGCGGACATGTCCGCCGCGGCGCCCGGCGCGCCCCCGGCCGCCCCGGCCGACCCGGTCCGGCTCTCCGAGGTCGCCGACGTCGAACTCGTCCAGGACGAGGCCGCCAGCCTGGCGCGCGTCAACGGCGACCCGAGCATCGGCGTCATGGTCATGAAGACCCCCGACGGCAACACCGTCGAGGTCTCCGAGGGAGTCCAGGCGGTCCTGGACGAGCAGGCCGACGTCCTGGGCGAGGACATCGACATCAGCGTGGTCTTCGACCAGGCCCCCTACATCAACGAGTCCATCGTCGCGATGCTCGAAGAGGGCGGCATGGGCCTGCTGGCCGCCGTGATCGTCATCCTGGTCTTCCTGTTCTCGATCCGCTCCACCCTGGTGATCGCGGTGTCGATCCCGGTCTCGGTGCTGATCGGTTTCCTGGGCATGCAGGCGTTCGACTTCTCGCTGAACATGCTCACCCTCGCCGCCATCACCATCTCCATCGGACGCGTGGTGGACGACTCCATCGTGGTCCTGGAGAACATCCGCAGGCACCTGGACTACGGCAAGGAGCGGATGGCCGCGGTCAAGCAGGGCGTGCGCGAGGTCGCCACCGCCGTGGTCTCCTCCACGCTCGCGACCATCGCCGTGTTCCTGCCGCTGGCCTTCGTCGGCGGCCAGGTCGGCGAGATCTTCCTGCCGTTCGCGGTCACCGCCAGCCTGGCCCTGGCCGCCTCCCTGGTCGTCTCCATCACGCTCATCCCGGTGCTGTGCTACTGGTTCATGAGCCCCAGGGACATCGGGGACGCCACCCAGGAGGAGATCGAGCGCGAGGAGTACGAGCGGGAGATGCGCAGCCCGCTCCAGCGCGCCTACCTGCCGGTCATCCGCTGGATCACCACCAAGCGCAGGACCGCCACGATCACCACGATCCTCGCCAGCGTCTTCATCTTCGGCGGCACGGTCGTCATGGCCAACGGCATCGAGACCGACTGGATGGGCCAGTCCGAGGAGAACACCTACCAGGTCGTCCAGGAGCTGCCCCCGGGCACGTCCCTGGAAGTCGCCGACGAGGAGGCGGCCAAGGTCGAGGACCTCCTCGCCGGCTACGCCTGGGTGGAGTCCTACCAGACCAACGTCGGCGGAGGCGGTATGGCCGCCATGATGGGCGGCGGCGGTGCGGCCCAGGTGGACTACAGCATCACCGCGGACCCCGACACCGACCAGGCCCGCAACCGCGAGGTGCTGCGCACGGCCCTGGAGGACCTGGACACCGAGTACGAGCCGCGCCTGAGCGCCATGGCCGCCATGGGCGGTTCGGGCATCGAGGTGCGGGTCAGCGCCGACGACCAGGACACCCTGGCAGAGGCGGCCGGAATGGTCGAGGAGGAGCTGCGCGGCATCGACGGCGCCGACGACGTCGCCAACAGCATCTCCGAGTCCCAGCCCGCGCTGGAGGTCCGCGTCGACGGCGAGGAGGCCGCCGAGCGGGGCATGACCGAGGCCATGATCGGCCAGCAGGTCACCGCCGCCTTCAACGGCCAGAACGTCGGAACCGTCACCCTCGACGACACGCGCCGCGACATGGTGGTCCGCGTCGACGAGGCGCCCCGGACCGTGGCCGAGCTGGAGGACCTGCCCGTCACGGGGCCGAGCGGTCAGGCGGTCCCGCTGTCCGACGTCGCCGAGGTGGCCGAGGTGCAGGAGCCGCCGGAGCTCACCCGGATCGACGGCATCACCAGCGCCACCGTGTCGGCGAGCGCCACCGGTTCCGACCTGGGCGCGGTGAGCGCCGAGATCACGCAGGCCCTGGACACCATGGACCTGCCCGAGGGCGCCACCGCGGCACTGGGCGGCGTCAGCCAGGACCAGAGCGAGGGCTTCGCACAGCTGATGCTGGCGATGGTCGCCGCGATCGTCATCTGCTACCTGATCATGGTGGCGACCTTCAAGAGCCTGCTCCAGCCGCTGATGCTGCTGATCTCGGTGCCGTTCGCGATCACCGGTTCGCTGGGGCTGCTGCTGGTCACCGGAACCCCGCTGGGTGTGGCGGGCATGGTCGGCATGCTGATGCTCATCGGTGTGGTGATCACCAACGCCATCGTCCTGATGGACCTGATCAACCAGAACCAGAACAACGGGATGCCGCTCAGGGAGGCGATCGTGGAGGGTGCCCGGCACCGTCTGCGTCCCATCCTCATGACGGCGCTCGCGACCGTCGCGGCGCTGACCCCGATGGCCCTGGGCATCACCGGCGGCGGGGCGTTCATCTCCGCGCCGCTGGCGATCGTGGTGATCGGCGGTCTGCTGTCCTCCACCGTGCTCACGCTGGTCCTGGTCCCGGTCCTCTACCAGTTGGTGGAGTGGGGCGGGCAGCGCGGCGCGGCCCGCAGGCAGGCGCGCCGCGAGCTGCGCAGGGAGCGCAAGGCCGCGGCCGCCGGGGCCGAGCGCACCAAGGAGCCGGTCGGCTGAGCCCAGGCCGTTCCCGGTCCGGGGCGTCCCGCGCACTGCGCGGGGCGCCCCTCGCCGTCGTCCGGGCGGCCGGTCTCGCGCCTGCGGGGCGTCGACCGGCCGCAATGTCTCGAACATCAGTTCGGTAAGGAAAAATTCGGCAAAAGTGTTTTATGGAATGACTTGGCGGTAGTGGGGTGGTACCCGCCCCCGGTCCACCGGTCGGGAAGGGTGTGGTCGCCTTGCCCCGTGGGTCTGCGGGGGTGGAGGCGCCCACTGCGGTGCCCGCCTTCGCTTACGCAGAGTGGCCGATCGGGGATCGAAAGATATTTGTCGTGCGGCAACTTTTTTCGCCCCGTCGCTTTTGAAGGCGTTTCTGAGGGAACGTACTCCTCGCACGGCGACCGTCCCCCGCCCGATCAGAGCTCCCGACAGCGCGTCGGGAGCGAGGGCCGGGCCGCAGGTGCTGACAGGCGACACAAGCACAGAAGGACAGAGCACCGGGGGGTCCTCTCTTGTCCGAGAACAGCGCGCAGAAGTCCCGAGCCGCCGCAGACCGCACGACCGTCATCCCCAGGCCCCGCAGACCGGTGTCCGGCGAGGACGCCACCGCGGAGGAAATGCTGTCCGTACTCGGAGGGCTGGGGGAGGGCGATCCCAGGGCCGATGAGCTGCGTGAGCGGGTGGTCGTGCTCTACCAGCCCCTGATCAACAAGATCGCGCGCCGCTACGGGGGGCGCGGCGAGCCGATCGAAGACCTGAAGCAGACCGCGATGGTG
>NZ_LEKI01000187.1:9788-14597 GCF_001029525.1 Nocardiopsis sp. RV163
CACCATCGCGGTCTGCTTCAGGTCTTCGATCGGCTCGCCGCGCCCCCCGTAGCGGCGCGCGATCTTGTTGATCAGGGGCTGGTAGAGCACGACCACCCGCTCACGCAGCTCATCGGCCCTGGGATCGTCGTCGGCGAGGCCGCGCAGCCGGGAGATCAGCTCCTCGGGGCGGACCTCCCCGGTTTCCCCGACCTCTTCTTCCCTGACCTCTTCGGCCACCGTGCCCTCGGGGACGGTGGCCTCGACCGGCCTGCGCGGTCTGGGGATCGCGGGCAGTCGGCCGGTGACGGTCGTCGGCGTGTGTGCTTCGTTGAGAGACGTGGACAAGAGGAAACCCCCCGGTGCTCTGTCCTGTGTGCTCATGTACCTGCCTGGGCAGGACACCGGCGGCGCGAACCCGCACGCGACTCGCGGGGCCGGTGGCCCTGTGGCTGGCGGGACAGCCGCGATGCACAGACTAGGTTCCCTGAGGAACGGCTTCAAAAGCCACGAATCCAAATTTTTGTTGCAATACGACAATTATTATTCAAAAATCGTCAAATCACCTCAAATCCGACACGAATATCCATTCGTCCCGTGGCACCGCCGCCGGTGCTCCCGAGGCGCCGCGGCCAGCTAGCCCGGTCTGAGGCGTCCGCGCCGGTCGGATACACAGTCGCACGGTTCCGGGCTCCGGACGTGGTCCGACACGTGCGGGAGGCGCCCGGCCCGCCCGCCTCCGGCACCGGGGCGGCGGCGGGCGGGAGCCCCGGGCCCCGGCGGGAGGAGCGCCGGACCTGCGCTTCGCGGACACGGGGGCACCCGGGTGGGGGTGCGGAACCTGCGAAGTCCGGGGGTTCGCAGGACGTCCGGGGAGCCCCGGTCTACCTCGGGGCGAGCGGGCTGGCGAGGAGCAGCCCGGCCCCCGTGGCCGTGCCCGCGCCGACGCCGTCCAGGCACAGCTCCTGGAGCGCCTCGCTGTCGCGCACCACGGCCTCGCCGGTGAAGTGGTACCGCGCGGGCCTGCCGCCCAGGTGCTTCCACCGCACCGAGGTGATGTCCAGCGCGTCCGCGAGCTTGGCGTCCAGCCAGCCCTCGAACTCCTCCTCCGGGAGGGGGACACGCTTGCCGCGCGGGCGCGCCCCCTCCCCGGAGGCCCCGGCGCCGCGCGGCGCGGCGGGCGCCGTGATGAGCTCCCAGCGGACGGTCTCACCCTCGGAGTAGCGGGGCATCGGGTGGATCGCGGCGGAGGTCGCGCCGGGGACCTTGCCCCAGGCGGGGGCGGTGTCGGAGCTGACCACCAGCGTGCTCGGCGAGGTGCGCGCCCACAGCACGCGGGCGTCGGACTCGGGGTCGGGATCGACCGCTCTGCGCACGGCCTGCCCCATGACCGCCCACTGGTCCATCCGGGCGCTGCGCTTGGGGTCGAGGTTGATGCGGGACAGGTACAAGGAGTTCCCCTCCGGGGCGTCCCCGCCGGGGCGGGGGTCGGTGTTCGTGTCCGGTCGCGGGGCGTCGAGGATCGCCTCCGCCCGGAACGGAGTTCCCACTGTACGAGGCACCGGACCCCGGCTCGGCCCGTCCGCGCAGGACCGCTCCCCGGCGGCCGGCGCCGGTTCTCCCGGTCTGGCTCCCGGGGAGCGGTCCACCGGTTCAGGACGCGTGGAACCGACGGCCGCCTCAGTCCAGGTCCCTCACCTGCACGTTGCGGAACCAGACGTCGGAACCGGTGTGGTGGTTCTGCAACCCGACACGGCCCGAGGACAGGTCCCGGTCGGGGTGGGCGCCCTCGGTGTCGAACTCGTTGATCAGCACGCCGTTGAGGTAGACCGTGACGTTCAGCTCCTCGACCACGATCTCGTAGGTGTTCCACTCCCCCGGCGGGTTGAGCGCCTCGTCCCTGGCAGCGATGTCTGCCCCCTGGAAGTCGTAGATCGCTCCCGTGGTGAGCTCGGGCTCGTCCGTGGCGTCGATCTGCACCTCGAAGGCGCGGTTGCGCACCCCGGGGCCGCCCTCGGGGTCGGGGAGGCCGATGTGCACGCCGGAGTTGTCGTCGCCGCCCATCTTCCAGTCCAGGGCCAGGCTGTAGTCGGTGAGCTCCTCCGGGTGGGTGATCAGGCCGAGTCCGCCGATGGAGCGCATGGTGCAGTCGGCCTGCGTGACGAAGCCGCCGGGCCCGACCATCTCCCAGTCGGCGAAGCTCTCCTCGGTGCCGTCGAAGAGCATGCGGTAGCCCTCGTCCGGCTCGGCCGGGACGCAGGACTCCCGCTGGATCCGCAGGTGGTCCCAGTTCAGGTGGCGGTCGTCGTCCTCGTCGGCGGAGAGCGTGATGGTGTTGGTCCCCTCCAGGAGGTCGAGCCGCTCGACGTGGTCGGCCCACGTCTGCCAGGTCCCGGTCGTCTCCAGCGCGATCTGCCCCCGGTCCTCACCGTTGACGCCGAGCGAGATCGTCTTGGTGCCGGCGAACGGGTCGGGGCCGTTGGAGTAGCGCAGGGTCACCGGATAGGTCCCCGCCTCGTCGACCCCGACCTCCCAAGTCAGAGAGGCGCCGACGCCGCCGAAGCCGTCGACGTAGCCCTCGCCGGTGAAGTGGGGGTGCTCGTCGTCGATGTCCGCGCCGCCCCGCAGCGTCCCGTCCTCGGCCTCGTACACGCCGGTCTCGTTGGGCGGCTCGACGTAGCCGGGGATGGAGTGGACGGTGTACCAGGCCTCGGTACTCCACAGCTCGGTGCCGTCCGCGGAGGCGAAGGGCCTCGGAGAACGCACGTGCACGACGCGGTCCTCGCGCAGACCGGCGATGTCCAGGCTCACCGTGCGCCCGTCGTCGGAGACGGAGGCACCGGTGACGGCCAGGGTCTCCTCATTGCGTTTTGGTCCGCCGTACTGCGAGGTCGGGGTGTAGGACCACTGCTCGATCCGGTACCGCTCGCCGACGTTCTCGACCACGTCGTCGGCCACCGGCTGGGTGTAGGTGATGTCGAACCCGGACTCCGTGACCTCCATCGACACGATGTCCATGGCCTCCTCGGAGGTGGGCGTCAGCTTCTGCAGGCCGTAGGGGAGCTTGCCCGGCTGCTCCCAGTTGCCGCCTCCGCCGATCCCGCCGACGTAGAACGAGCCGTCCGGGCCGAGGGCGAGACGGCTGACGCCGGACTCCAGGCCCTGGGTCATCCGGAACACCGCGCCCTGCTTCCTTCCGTCGACCTCCTCCAGGAAGGCGCGCTGGATCCCGCCGTAGGTGACGTCGCCGAACACCATCTGCCCCGCGAACGGGCCCTCCTCGACCAGCACCGGGTTGGTGGGCGAGTTCGAGATCTCGTTGTGCGGCAGCCACAGCACCGGCTCGGTGACCGGTTGGTCGTCGAAGGGGCCCGCCGGGGTGGTGTAGTGGTTGTAGAAGGCGTCCGGTTCGATCTCGACCAGTTTGGAGGCCGGCAGCCAGTCCCCCTGGTTGTCCGCCACGAAGATCTCCCCCCCGGGGCCCCAGCCGATGCCGTTCGGGGTGCGCAGACCGCCGGCGACGTACTCCAGCTCGCCGGTCCCCTTGTCGATCTTCACCGAGGTGCCGCGGTTCTCGACGTGCTGGGGCACCGTGGTCCGGCCGCCGGGCGTGATGGCCACCGACAGGTTGAGGTAGTAGTGGTCCTCGTCCGCCAGGAGTCCGAACGCGAACTCGTGGTAGGTCCCGCCGGAGGGCCAGGTGGCGATGGCCTCGGTGTCCTCGTAGAAGCCGTCGCCGTCCTCGTCGACCAGTCGGCTGAGCTGGTGCTTCTCCGAGACGATGACCTCGCCGTCGTCGACGAGCACCCCCTGCGGCTCGTTCATGTCGGTCGCGACGACCTCGGTTGTGGTCGTGCCGGGGCCGGCGCCCTCCCCCACGGTGCCGTCGACGATCTCCACGGCGCCGTCGAAGCTCTCGCGCCCCGCCCAGGTGGTGATGACCATGCGGCCGTCGTCGAACCAGTCCATGCCGGTGACCATGGGCTCGTAGCCCTCCGGCCGCAGGTCGGTCAAGGTGTAGTTCGGGTGCACTCCGGCCAGCGGAGCCCCGTCACCGGGACCGTCGTCGGCGTCGGTGCACGTCTTCACGCCGGGCGCGGTCACACGGGTGACGTCGGCGTCGGTGGTCAGCGCCGACTCGGGAACGAGGACGAACGCGTCCGTTCCGGGTGGCCTCCACTCCAGGCGCAGCGCCTTGTCGAAGGCCCCTTGGAAGTAGTCGATGCGCAGGGCGTGCGCGCCCGCGGTCAGCTCGACCGAGCCGTCGGCCGCCGTCGGGGGCTGCCTCCGGTCGTTCTCGATGATCTCCTCGCCGTTGACGTTCAGGCGTGACCCGTCGTCACTGATGATCCGGAATTCGTAGAGGCCTTCCCCGGTCACGTGGATGTTCCCGGTCACGCGCGCCATGAAGTTGTTGGCGATACCGCCGAATTCCCCGGTGGTCTCCCAGTCGACATCCGAACGCAGGACGTCGACGTTGGGCGTCTGCCCTTCGGTCAGGGTGCAGATCTCCTGCGGTTCGAAACCGACGTCGAAGGCCTGGAGCGTGACTCCGGGCTCCTGCGGCGGCAGGTCGGTGGGATCGGCGGCGGCGGTTCCCGCCGGGAGGAGTGACCCGGCGACCAGGGCGCACCCCAGGGCCGCGGCCAGGTAACCGCGTGGTCGAGCAGGCATGGACTATCACCTCGCGTGACTGGGTGTCGTCGTCTTCGTCGGCGCGCGTCGGCGCTGGCCCGTGTCGGGCGCACGCGTGGACGCGGTGCGGGTCGGGGGTCGGGGGTCGGTGGACCGCCGCGCCTGGCGGATGCGGGTGAGGGCAGCGAGCGCGCT
>NZ_LEKI01000188.1:0-9666 GCF_001029525.1 Nocardiopsis sp. RV163
TGCGGCCCGCGCTGGTCAACAACTGGTACCGCTACGTGGGCGACCCGGCCGTCCCCGAGCAGGAGGCCGACATGCTGGCCCGCTCACCGATCAGCCGGGTGGACCGGATCACCGCGCCGCTGATGGTGGCTCAGGGGGCCAACGACGCCCGCGTGGTCAAGGCCGAGTCCGACAACATCGTCGCCGCGCTGCGCGAGCGCGGAGTGGACGTGGAGTACCTGCTCAAGGAGGACGAGGGACACGGGTTCGTCAACCCGGAGAACCAGCTCGACCTCCACCGCACGGCCGAGCGCTTCCTCGCCCGCCACCTGGGCGGACGCCGGGAGTGAGCCCGGCTGGGCCCCGGTCGGGCGGGGCGGCCGGGCCCAGCCCGCCACCGTGTCCCGGCCGGGCGGGGCCGACGGCCGCGGGCCCCGCGGGGTCCGCGGGCCACCCGACCGGTCAGGGACGCTGGTCGTCCTGCTGTTCGGCCCGCTGGTCCGCCATCGCCGCTCGGGAGAGGCGGTTGAGGACGTCGAGCTGAGCGGGGTTGTACAGGTCGTTCAGCGCCGTGGTGAACGCCTGCGCGGCCTTGTGCCGGTCGATGGCCGTCCCGGGCTGGGAGATGCGCAGCTCCGGACGGTCGGACAGCACCTCGCGAGAGGCGCGCCACAGTCGTTCGGCGAGCTCATGCCGGGTCCGCTCGTCGGCGTCGGTGGGCAGGTTGTTGAACTCCTCGTCGGAGGCACCGGAGCCGTAGGCCCGCGCCAACTCCGTGAGGGCCCGCTGCGTCTGCGGCGTGAACAGGCGTGACATGACAGCGGCCAGCGAACGATCGGCCTCGGTCATGGCGATCCCGGTGGTGGCCAGAGCCATGTCGGGCGGCAGTTCGGTCGGCCCGGGCCCGCGCAGCGCCAGCGCCAGCTCCTCGCGCATCCGCCGCAGGCGCTCGATGGCCTGGGCGAGTTCGTCGTCCAGGGCCCGCAACTCCTGTTCGGGATAGGCGTCGGCCTCCCCCATCTCGGCGATCTGCACCAGGGAGAACCCCAGGTCCGACAGTCGTTTGACGCGCAGGACCCGCACCAGGTGCTCGACCCTGTAGCGCTTGTAGCCGTTGGCACCGCGCTCGGGCTCGGCCAGCAGGCCGACCTCGTGGTAGTGCCGCACCGTCCGCAGGGTCGTTCCGGCCAGCTCGGCCAGTTGACGGGTGCTCCACGCCATGACGTTCCCTCCGCGCTCACGGTCCGGCGGCCTTCGCTCCACCGGGAACGCTAGTGCAGACCAAGCGGTCCCCGGCCCGTACCGCTTGTCCGGTCGTCGCGGGCCGAGGACCGCGCACCCGGACCGGGAGTCGCGCGTCCGGGCAGCACGGTGGTCGGCTGTGCGCGGGGCGAGCGGGGTGGACGCCTCTACGCAGGCGGCCCGGTTGCCTTTCCACAGGAGGACGACACGGACTGGTGGGGTGACGGCCAGGGACGTAGGCTCGGATTCGGGGGTTGTCGCGCCGCCCGTGGGCGCGCCACACACCCCCGAATCCAGTGTCCTCCGGCCCGCCCTACCCGGCCGAGCCCCGATCCTTCCCTGTGGACAGACACGCCCGGTGACGAGCTCCCCGGGACGAGCGACCGGAGACGGGCTTCCCGGGACGCGCGACCGGGGACAGGGCCCCTGGGCCGGGCCCCGGAGACAGGCGACCGGGAGTCAGCTCCCGAACCCGGCGCGCACGAGCGGCCCTCAGGCCGGACGGCGCGGACCGCGGCGCCGTGAGGCCGACCCGCCGCGCTCGGTCGAACCACCGCGCCCAGCCGACCCGCGCTGTCCGCCGCGCGAGCCCGCTCCGCGACCGCCCTGGCGGCGCTGCTCCTCTCGGGGAGGGCTGGGCAGGGTCACCGGAACGCCTGAGGGCTCGCGGGCACCGGTCACCCGGGCCAGTTCGGGGTCGTCGGCGCTCACCTGTGCGGTGTGCGCGTCGATCCGGGCCCGCTGCATCAGCCTTGCCATGTCCCGCCGCTCGCTGGGCAGCACGAGCGTGACCACGCTGCCCGTCTCGCCAGCGCGCGCGGTGCGTCCGCCCCGGTGCAGGTAGTCCTTGTGGTCGGTGGGCGGGTCGATGTTGACCACCAGGTCCAGCCCGTCCACGTGGATGCCGCGCGCGGCGACGTTGGTGGCGACCAGCGCGGTGACCGTGCCGTCCTTGAACTGCTTGAGGGTGCGGGTGCGCTGGGGCTGGGACCGGCCGCCGTGCAGCGGCGCCGCGCGGACGCCGCTGTTGAGCAGGTGCTTGGCCATGCGGTCCACGGCGTGCTTGGTGTCCAGGAACAGGATGACCTGCCCCTCGCGGGCCGCGATGCGGGTGGCCGTGTCCTGCTTGTCCATGTGCGACACGTGCAGGACGTGGTGCTCCATGGTGGAGACCGCGCCCTCGGACAGGTCGACCGAGTGGACCACCGGGTCGTTCAGGAACCGGCGGACCAACGTGTCGACGTTGCGGTCCAGGGTGGCCGAGAACAGCATGCGCTGGCCCCCGGTCGGCACCTGCGTCAGGATCGCGGTGACCTGCGGCATGAAGCCCATGTCGGTCATCTGGTCGGCCTCGTCCAGGACGGTGACGTCCACCCGGTCCAGAACGCAGTCGCCGCGCTCCATCAGGTCGCGCAGACGGCCCGGGGTGGCCACGACCAGCTCCACGCCCTGCCCCAGCGCGCGGGCCTGACGGCCGATGGGCATGCCGCCCACCACGGTCGTCGTGCGCACGCGCAGCGAACGGGCGTAGGGGGCGAGCGAGTCGTTCACCTGCTGGGCGAGCTCCCGCGTGGGGGCGAGCACCACGGCCAGGGGGCGGCGGGGCTCGGCCACGCGTCCCTCCAGCCGGGCGAGCAGCGCCAGCCCGAAGGCCAGGGTCTTGCCCGAACCCGTCTGGCTGCGGCCCAGGACGTCGCGCCCGGCCAGCGAGTTGGGCAGCGTCGCCGCCTGGATGGCAGACGGTGTGGTCAGGCCCTGGCGGGCCAGCGTCGACTTCAGCGGCGCGGGCATCTCCAGGTCCTGGAAGGCGTGGACCGGGTCGAGCGCGGGGGTGGTCGAGACGGGGAGCGCGAACTCTCCGGAGGGGCGTCCTGCCTGGCGCCCGCCGGAGCCGCCGCGCTGGGGGCGTCCGCCGGACGGGCGGGGCCGCTGACGGCCGTAGCCGCCGGAGGGACGGCTACGGCGCGCGTCGGTACGGGGTTGGTTCATATGGGGCCTTTCGCCGCCGACGCGTGCCTGGCGGGAAGCCCTCGGGGGCTTCGGCGTGTGACACCGGGTGTGCGCCGGAAAGAGTCTTCGGAGATCCACGGCCTGCACGGAGAACCCGGGGTCGTGGCGGAGTAGCCGGACCAGCGCCTGTCGGAGAACGACGGCCAGAGAAGCGGTCCGGGAAAAGCAGAACCGGGGAGGGGCCGCCGCCGCGAGGGCGGGCCCCTGCCCCGGAAGGAGTCTGAGCTCGGTCAGATCAGGGTGATGTTGTCGGCCTGGAGGCCCTTGGCACCCTGGGTGACGTCGAAGTCCACGGACTGGCCCTCCGCGAGCTCGCGGTAGCCACTGCCCTGGATGGCGGAGTAGTGGGCGAAGACGTCGGGGCCGCCGCCGTCCTGCTCGATGAAGCCGAAGCCCTTTTCACCGTTGAACCACTTGACCTTGCCGGTCGCCATGGGGGTTCCTCTCGTTCGGGAGTATGAAGAAAACCGCGGTCTGACGATTTTCCCGTCACTGCGGCAATAACCCGAAAAAGATGTACATCCAACGGGAATCACGACTGCAACTCCACTGAACCTAGCACACCTTCTCCCCTGCGCCACAGAAATACCGTGTGTCACATGGCACCGGAAAACGTGGTAAGGATCCACCCGGAAAACACGTTGTTCCCGGCCCCGGTCGGGGTCGCGGACGGCGAAGGAGCCGAAGGCCCTGGTGGTGTCGAACACGGTCCTCTCATGACTCTCGCGCGCCGCGGCGGCGCGGTGTTCACCGCTGAGCTGGATGATCTGGACGTGGTTGCCGTCGGGGTCGAGGGCGGTGCCGAACAGGCTGCCGTCGCGGTCCTCCGCGCCAGCCATCCGCTGCCCCGCGCGTCCACACGGGCGGCGACGGCGCGGGCGTCGTCCACGTCGGCGTCGAGGATCACTCGGGTCGGGTCTCCCGCCCTGGGCGCGACGTCGTCACGGCGGTCGACCAGCAGGTGGAAGGCGCCCGGGCGCAGGACGCGGTAGCCGTCCATGCCGGCGTCGTCCTGGTGTGGGAGGACGTCGGCGTACCAGTCGTGCAGGCGGTCGGGGTCGGTAGTGGCGAGCGGCATGCCGCCGAGGTCGGGGCGTTCCATGGTCTCCTCCGGGCGGTGCGGTGTCCGGGTCCGCGCCACCGGGTCCGGTGCCCGGTGCCGGTCGGCACCGCCGGTCCCGGACCAGCCGGGTCCGGTGCCCGGTGCCGCTCACCCGTACCGGCTCGCCGGGGCGCGCGGACTCATCGGCCTGCGGCGGCGCTGTTCGGAGGTGCCGTGGCGCGGGGTGGCGCAGGGGTCCGCCTCAGGCACGCTCGGGGTCCCGTCCCCGGTCACCGGATCGGCCGGAACGCTCGGCCCGGAACACGCCGGCGGGGCCGGTCCCCGCGAACCGCGGGGACCGGTCCTGTCCGGCACCTCAGCGGCTCAGCCGCCGGAAGCGCCGCAGCGCCAGCGGGACGAAGACCACCATCAGCGCCAGCGGCCACACCACCGCCATGAGCAGCGCGTTCTGGGCGATCCAGGAGTCGTTGGCCGCCACCGGGTTGCCGAACAGGTCGCGGGCCGCGATCACCGTCGCCGACAGCGGGTTCCACTCGGCCACCGGCACCAGCCAGTCCGGCATGGTGTCGGTGGGCACGAAGGTGTCCGCGACCATGGCCAGCGGGAAGACCAGTGAGAAGAACTTCATCGCCGCCTCCGGACTGCGCACCACCAGCCCCAGGTAGATGCCGATCCAGGTGAAGGCAAGGCGCAGCAGCAACAGCAGCCCCAGGGCCGCCAGCGCGGCGAGCGGGCCCTCGTGCCACCGCCAGCCGACCAGCAGCCCCATTCCGGCCAGTACCGCAAGGTCCACCACCGCGGAGAGCACGTCGGCCAGGCCGCGCCCGGCCAGCAGCGAGGCGGGGGCCATCGGCAGCGTGCGGAACCGGTCCACCACACCGCGCCCGGCGTCGGTGACCACCGCGATAGTGGTGTTGCCGATCCCGAAGGCCATGGTCAGCGCGAACAGCCCGGGCATCAGGAACTCGCGGTACTCCTCGCCGGGAGCGTCCATGACCGCGCCCATGGCCTCGCCGAAGACGAAGCCGAACAGCAGCACGGCCAGGACGGGGACCATGAGCGTGCCGACGAGTTCGTCGGGCTTGTACACCAGGTGCAGCAGGTAGCGGCGGGCCACCACCCAGGTGTCTGCCACCGCCCAGCGTGCCCGCGCCAGGGGGCCGGGCTCCTCCGGAACCGGACGTCGCGCCTCGGTCGCGGACGCCACGGCGCCTCCCTCCTCCGGGGCCGGCGGCCCCGCCCCGGTCACGGACGTCACGGCCCCTCCCCGCGCGTGCCCTGACGGCCGGTCAGCCCCAGGAAGACGTCGTCCAGGGTCGGACGGCGCAGGGCGATGTCCTCCACGTCCAGCCCGGCCCGGTCCAGAGCGCGCACCGCCTCGGCCAGTCCCGCGCCGCGGCGGTCGAAGGGCACCGACACCCGCAGGGCGTCGGCGTCCACCTCGGGCAGGGCCCCGGCCACGCGGCCAAGGACCTCCGCGACCGGCGAGAGCGCGTCGGCGCAGGCGACCACGGCCTCCACCCGGCCGCCCCCGACCCGGGACTTGAGCTTCTCGGGAGTGCCCTCGGCGATGACCCTTCCGGCGTCGACCACCGAGATCCGGTCGGCCAGACGGTCGGCCTCCTCCAGGTACTGGGTGGTCAGCAGCACGGTCGTGCCGCCCTCGGCCAGGTCGCGCACGGCCCGCCAGACCTCTGCGCGGCTGCGCGGGTCCAGGCCCGTGGTGGGCTCGTCCAGGAACAGCACGGCGGGGTCGGGGATCAGGCTCGCGGCCAGGTCCAGGCGGCGGCGCATGCCGCCCGAGTACTCGCGCACCGGGCGGTGGGCGGCGTCGGTGAGGCCGAACCGCTCCAGGAGTTCGGCGGCCCGCGCCCGCGCCTCCCGCGCGCGCAGGTGGTGCAGGCGGGCGAACATCTCCAGGTTGCGCCGCCCGTCGAGGACCTCGTCGAGGGCCGCGTACTGTCCGGCGAAGCCGATGCGCGAGCGCACCCGCGCGCTCTGGCGGGCCACGTCGAACCCGGCGACGCGCACCTGCCCGGAGTCGAAGCGCAGCAGGGTGGACATGACCCGCACGGCGGTGGTCTTGCCCGCGCCGTTGGGCCCCAGCAGCGCGTGCACCGCGCCGGGGGGCACCTCCAGGTCGAAGCCCTCCAGGGCGGCGCGGCCGCGGGCTCCGGGGTAGGCCTTTCGCACGTTCCGGGCCAGGATCACCGGGTCGGCGGTGCGGTGCTCGGCTGCACGGTCGTCGACGGTGGGAGCGGGCCTCACGGCGCGGCCTCCTCGACCGGGGCCCCGGCGGCCGGGAGCCGCCCCGGGCGCGTACGCTGGGCGGGCACGTCCGGCCGGGTGACCTCGGCGTGGCGGCCCAGGCCGATTCGCGCGATGTTGCGCACCGACTCGCTGTCCTCGGTGTAGTAGGAGCAGTGGCCGGGGATGGGGCCGGTGGCGAAGGCGGTGGCGCCGAACCCGGGACGCAGCGGCGAGGGGCCGTGGCCCAGGTCCCGCCAGCGTCCCCGTGGGAAGAAGCGGATCCAGTCCGCGGGGCCCAGCGCCGCCCACAGGTTCCCGGTGAAGCCCAGGTCGGCGACGGAGTTCCCGCCCATCCCGGGGCTGCCCAGGGCCACGCACTCGTCCACGTGCCCGTGCCGCAGGGCCAGACCGCACACGACGGTGCCGTAGCTGTGCCCCACCAGCGTGATGCGGGCGGTGCGGGGAAGGAAGGCCGTCAGGCGGGCCAGGTCCTCGGCGCCGCGTTCGGCCGGCCCCCGGAAGGCGGCCTCGGCGAAGCCGCGCGGGGTGTCGTAGCCGACCCAGACCACGACGGCGGAGCGCTCCTCGGGGGCGAGGGCCCGCATGGTGCGCAGGACCGTCCCCCCGTTGACCCGGGGCCGGGTGGGGCGGTTGGCGTCGAAGTAGTTGCCCAGGTAGTTGTCGTTGCCCGGGACCAGGACCACGATGTGGTCGGCAGCGGCCACGTCCCCCAGCGCCTCGACGATGCGCCCGTCTCCGGTCTCGTCGTGGGCCAGGAGCCGCAGGCCGTGCCACTCGCGCTCCTCGTAGCGCAGGGGGGTGGGGGGCGAAGCGTGACGTGGGCCCGCCGCGATCATGACTCTCCTGGGGAAGTTTCGAGTGCCGACAGGTGGGGGGAACCGACCCTTTTCACGCTAGGTCCGCGGCGGGGTCGGTCTCCATGGCGCTGTCCCCCCGAACCGGGTCTGGCGTTGACCACCCGGTTCGGTAGTGGTGACACCACTACCGGCCGTACGACGCACGGTCAAATTCCGACTAAAGCGACAAATAAGACGAAAGGCTTTCGGGTAGGTGGTGGTCGGACAACCGTGAACCGGACGGACAGTGTCGAGCGGCCATAAGGGCGCCGCGAACGCGGTCGTCGCGCGCCGGGGCCCGCTCTCCGCGAGAGCCTGGGGGTATCCATGCGAGCCGTGGTCTTCGAGAACTACGAGCGGTTCCCGTCACTCACCGACGTTCCCGTGCCCGAGCCGGGGCCGGGAGAGGTCCTGCTGCGGGTGGCGGGGGCGGGCGCCTGCCATTCGGACGTCAGCGTCTACCGCCACTTCAAGGAGGGGCAGGCCGGGGCCCAGAAGCCTCCGTTCGTCCTGGGGCACGAGAACTCCGGATGGGTGGAGGCGCTCGGCGACGGCGTGAGCGAGCGCGTACGGGTCGGCGACGCCTACATGGCCTACGGCCCGATCGGCTGCGGTCACTGCCGCATGTGCGCCCGGGGCCGGGACACCTACTGCGAGAACGCGGCCACCATGCCCTACCTGGCGGTGGGCCTGGGGCGCGACGGCGGCATGGCCGAGTACATGACCGTGCCCGCCCACCACCTGGTCCCGCTGGGCGACGCCGACCCGGTGGAGGCCGCACCGCTGTCGGACGCGGGTCTGACGCCGTACCACGCGGTCAAGGAGGCGCTGCCGCACCTGGAGGGGGGCGGTCGGCACGCCCTGGTGATCGGCCTGGGCGGGCTCGGGCAGATCGGCGTGCAGATCCTCAGGGCACTGACAGGCGCGACGGTGATCGCCACCGACGTCAAGGCCGAGCCGCGGGCCTGGGCCGAGCGCAACGGCGCGGTCACCGTGGGGGCGGGCCCGCGCCAGGTCGAGGAGATCCGCGAGATCACCGGCGGCCGGGGCGTGGACGCGGCCTTCGACTTCGTTGGCATCACCCCGACGATGGCGACCGCGGCGGCGTCGATGGCCCGGGGCGGGCGGCTGACCGTGGTGGGGATCGCGGGCGGCACGCACGAGTTCTCGTTCTTCACCAACCCCTACGAGTCCTACGTCACCAACACCTACTGGGGGACGGTGGGAGAGCTGTGGGAGGTGGTGGACATGTACAAGGCGGGGCAGATCCGTCCGGAGGTCGAGAGGTTCGCCCTGGGGGACGCCCTGGAGGCCTACCGGAGGCTGGAGGCCGGGGAGGTCTTCGGCCGCGCCGTGGTGGTTCCGCACCTGGGCTGACCGGACCGGATGTTGCCGGATGGGGCCGGGGCGCGTGCGGCGTCCCGGCCTCATCCGCGGCTTGTGCGGCCGACGCGGCGAGCGGGCCCGCCTGTTCGGTGCGTGGTCGGCGGCCAGTGGGACCGGTGGGACCAGTGCTCGGTGAAGGGGCCACTGAAAGAATCCGGGCCGGCGAGAACCCCGGGGCCGCCGTGACACTCCCATGGAACGAGAACACGACAATCGGCCGGAGCGGCGGCACAGGGGCGTCGAGTTACCGCCGTCCGGGCAAGTGAGAAGGAGCGAAATGACGGGTTTCTTCAGCCCAGCCCTGCTAAGCATGGCTCAGCCCCATCTGGCCTGGGTCGTCGAGCAGACGGCCTTCTTCGACGAGACCGTGCCGTTCGACCAGTTCCAGGTCGACCTCGCCCAGGAGGCGGCGTGGCGCGGCGGTCGACGCCTGCGCGTCGGGCTGCTCGGCAGCTACGCCGAGGACGGAACGTGGCTGTGGGGCTGGGCGAACCCGGCCTTCGAGGGGAGACCCGTGGTCACCGACGCCCTGCGCCTGCGTGAGACGGGCGAACGCCACGCGGTGCCGGAGCTGGCCGAGGGGTTGGTGGACCTCAACCACCTCCCCGACCCCCGGCTCGCCTCCGACCACATGTCCCTCATCGCGATGGGCCTGCTCGGCACACGCGGCGGCATAGTGTTCAACCATGCGGGACGGGCGCGCACCTTCCTCACGGTCACCGACCCCGGAATCCCGTGGGCCCCTCCGCGGATGAACTGCTCCCTGGAAGTTGGACTGGAAATCCAGTTCCATCGACCAGGGAGCAGTCCCATGAGAGCGAGCAGCTCGCTCACCCCCTCCCAACGCGAGAGGGCGATAGCGTGGTTCGAACAGGGCAT
>NZ_LEKI01000189.1:0-9650 GCF_001029525.1 Nocardiopsis sp. RV163
GGCGGGAACCGGGGAGGGGCCCGCCGCGCGCCTTTCGGTTTCGGCCCGGGAATTCACCGCGGAAACTCCCGCAGCGTGTTCCCGGGGTTTCTCCCTCGGCTTCACGCGCTCCTTCCGACGCGCTTCCCGCACGTCATCCCCGTGCCCGGTTCCGCGCCGGGGCGGGTCCGCCGGCGGACGACACGGGGGAGATTACGGCCCGGGCCCCCTCCGGGCCCCGTGCACGCGGAACACCAGTTCAGGCGACCCCTCCCCCGTCGGCGCGCGCGTCCCGGCCCCCGTGCGCGGCCGGGGAGCGCGCCCTCCCGGGGCGCCACCCGTCGCGAACGGCTTCCGAACGGCGTTCCCGGCGTAGGCGGACACCGGTGGAACGGGCATACGGGAGAGAGCGGAAAGGACCCCGGCTTCCTTCCCTCCGGGAACGCCGTTTCCCTACGGCGGGGAAAGGGGACCGCCTCGGGAGTCCGAGGGTTTCCCCCGCGATCCGCGCGCACCGTTTCCGGAGGGGACGGTCACGACCGCCCGGTTCCGGGTAGCGGGGTGGGGGCCCGCGGGAACGCGCGGGCGGAAGGTACGGACACCCGAAGCGGAGAGGGCGATGCACATGAGCGCGGACACCGACGACGCGCGCTGGGCGCCGGTCAGGGACTGGCACGCGGCGGTGAGCGCACGGGACCTGACGGCGGCGAAGGCACTCGTGGACCCCGACATCAGGGTCGGCGGCCCCCGGGGCTCCGTACGGGGCGTGGAGGCCTTCCTGGACTGGGTCCGCGACTCGGGCATCCGCGTCGAACCGGTCGGCTGGCACACCGTGGACGAGCACCGCGTCGTTGTCGAGCAGGACGCCGCCCGGCCGGGTCGCGCCGACTCGGGCCCCGAGGCGGCCCCGGTGCGCACCGCGACCCTGTTCGAGGTGCGCCACGGCCTGATCACCGCCGCGCTCCGCTACGACGAGGGCGTGGAGGCGGCCCTCGACGCGGCGCGGCGCGCCTCCTGACGCCGCGTACGCGCCGGGGCGCAGCAGGCACGCCGGCCCCGCGACACGGCCCGGGGCGGCCGGTGCCGACATCGGTGCGCCCCGGGGCGGTGTGGGGTCGGGGCCCGGGTCAGGGGGCCGCCGGTCTGCCGATGGTACGGAGGAGGACGTGCGCCTCGTCGAGGCGGCCGGGGAAGGCCTCCGGGTTCTCCGCCAGCCGCATGGCGGTCAGCTCGCAGGCCATGGCGGTGTGGGAGGCGAGCACGGCGACCTCCTCGGTCGCGCCCGCCTCCACCAGGGCTCCGGCGAACCGGTGGGCGCGCTGCTGGCGGGTGAGCAGGTAGCGCGAGCGCAGCTCACCGCTCTCCCGGAGCAGGCGCGCCAGAACGGCGGAGTGGGCCGGGGAGAGCGCGGTGTGCGGCCTGACGGCGGTGTCGGCCTCCCTGAGCAGTTCGACGGCGGCGCCGAGGTCCTCGCCCAGCGGCCTGAGCGCCTTCTCCAGCACGTAGGCGCACATGCGGTCGGCCTCGGCACCGTCGTCGGCGAACAGCACCTGTTGTTTGTCGCCGAAGTACCTGAAGAAGGTGGTCCGGCCGACTTCCGCGCGTTCGGCGATCGCGGCGACCGTGACGTTGTCGAATCCGTGCTCCGCGAAGAGCTGGAAGGCTGCTGACACGATCATGGCCCGGGCCTTGCGGCGTTTGCGGGCGTGGAGCGTGTCGGGGGGGTGGTGCATGAGGCGACCCTATCGAGTGGGAACCCGGTTCTCTTTGGTACGCGGGACCATTGGGACGGTAGTCCTGAAACGCACCGCGAGTTCGGGGAGCGGGAAGTCGTCTGTCCTGTTGTAGCGGGAACGCATCCGGTGGGCACAGGCCGAAACCCACGCGGGCGCACTGGTTGGCCCGGAATTTTATTGCAGAGCGGGGTTCATCTGACAACCGCCTTCCGGACCGTGCGGAACATCTACCCCGAAAGCGGTTCCCCTCCCACCGGATTTCACCTTCCGATCGGCCGGAGCGGACGCATTCCGGATCGGACCCCATTGAACATCTTCCGGGAAAACGTTCGGTTTCCTTACTGTTTCCCGGCCGGGGAACACGTCCCGCCGGAGCGCGCGACCGCCGATTGTCGGTGACCTGTGCCACAGTGGAGACCTCGATCCCATTCTGGAGCTGGTCATGGCATATCTCCTGGTCATCGGCACACGCAAGGGGCTCTTCACCGCCCGCAGCGAGGATCGGCGCGCGTGGGAGGTGAGCGGCCCGCACCGGCTCGACTCCGCGGACTACGCCAGCATGAGCGCGGTGTACGCGGTCGGCGTCAACCCGCACAGCGGCCGCGTCCTCGCCGGAGCGGAGAGCTCGCACTTCGGACCGAGCGTCTGGTACAGCGACGACGGGGGCGCCACCTGGCACGAACCCGGGGCGGCGCCCATCGCCTTCCCCGAGGACACCGACGCCTCCCTCGTCCGGGCCTGGCAGTTCGCCTTCGGCGACGACGCCGACACGGTGTACGCGGGGGTGGAGCCGCACGCCCTGTTCCGGTCGTCCGACGGCGGGCTGCGCTTCGAACTCGTCCGCGCCCTGTGGGACCACCCCCACCGCGCCCACTGGTTCCCCGGAGCGGGCGGCGGCGCGGTCCACACCATCCTGCCCGGCGTCCTCGGCGCGGGCGAGCGCGTACCCGGAGCCGTGACGGTGGCCATGTCCACCGGTGGTGTCTACCAGACCCGCGACGACGGTGCCAGCTGGGCTCCGGCCAACCGGGGGATCTCGGCGGTGTTCCTGCCCGATGAGGAGCCCGAGTACGGCCAGTGCGTGCACAAGGTGGCCGCCGGTCCGGGCGGCGTGCTCTACGCGCAGAACCACCACGGGGTGTACCGCAGCTCGGACCCCGCGGGGCAGGGGTGGACGGCCGTGGAGACCGGCCTGCCCACCGACTTCGGGTTCGCGGTGGTCGCCCACCCGCACCGGCCGGAGACCGCGCTCAACTTCCCGGTGGTGAGCCAGGAGGTGCACCTGCCGCCCGACCACAGGCTGGGCGTGTACCGGACCGACGACGGGGGCGGCGGTTGGCGGCCGTTCACGGAGGGCCTGCCTCGGGAGCCCTACTTCGGGATCGTGCTGCGCGACGGCGCCTGCACCGACGGGGCGGACGTGCCCGGGTTCTACTTCGGCACCCGTTCGGGCGACGTCTACGCCGCCACCGACGACGGTGACGGCTGGCACCCGGTGGTCCAGCACCTGCCCGACGTCCTGTGCGTACGCGCCGTGGAGGTGTGAGATGCGGGTGACGGTACACCTGCCGGGGCTGCTGAGGGCCGACGCCGACGGCGCGGCCCACGTCCCGGTGGAGGTCGGGGACGGGGCCGCGCTGAGCGGGGTGCTGGACGCGCTCGCCGCCCGGTATCCGGGGCTGGACCGGCGTATCCGCGACGAGCAGGGGCGGCTGCGCCGCTACGTCAACGTGTTCGTGGACGAGGACGAGTGCCGCGGGGTCGGCGGGCTTGCGGCGCCGGTCCGCGACGGCGCGGACGTGCGCGTGCTGCCCTCGGTAGCCGGGGGCTGAGGCCGTCCGGGGCTCCCGGGCCGGTGCCGGGCAGCGACGCCACTGGCGGCCGGGGAGCCGGAGCGCTCGACGCGCATGGGAACGGGGCGCAGGTGGGTCAGGCTCCGCCACACCCACTCCAGCGGGCCGAGCCGGAACCGGCGGGCCCACAGGCTGGCGAGGACGGCGGTCGCGGCGAAGTAGGCGGCGGCCAGGGCGTACTGGGCGAGGGTGGGGACCGTTCCCTCGAACGGGCCCATGACCGCCAGGAACACCGCCGTGCTGCCCAGGTACACCGTGAGGGTCATCCGTCCGAGCGGGGCCAGGGTTCCCAGCACGCGCGACGCCCCGCGGCCCCTGAGAACGAGCCACCACACCAGTCCCAGGTAGAACAGGGCTCCGCCCAGGTTCAGGAAGGTGTTCCCCAGGAGCATGGTCACGGTCTCCCCCACCGAGCGCACCGGAACGCCGTCGGCGCCGAACTCGGTCGGGAACGCCATGCCGCCGACGAGCATGAGGACCACGCTGAGGACCTGGGCCGCCGCGCCGGACACGAGCATGCGCAGCGGCAGGCGGGAGGCCCCCTCCGCGCCGGTTCCGGGCGCGGCTGTGAGCTCGGGGCGGCGGGCCAGCCACACGCCGACGCAGAAGAACCCGAGGGTCTGCGGGACCAACGTCGCCGAGGCACCCCAGACGTGGTCCCGGAGGAGCGGCGAGAGCAGCAGGTCCGACACCGGCACGGCGGCGAACAGCACGGCCGCCGCGACCAGCGGCCTGCGGCGGGACCCGGCGAGCAGCAGCGGAACCAGGGGGATCAACAGCAGCGCCGCGACCGAGTAATGGGTGAGGATGTCCCCGTCGAAGACCGCCAGGTGCGGAAGGCCGAACAGCACACCCAGGACGGCGTAGCGGCGCAGCGTCACCGCCGCGGGACGGCCGCCCCGCCGGGCGGCGGCCCGCCAGGCCAGGACCAGGCCCGCGCCCAGCAGCACCATGAGCATCGTCCTGGCCCGGCCCGACATGAGCAGGTTGAGGCCGCCGTCGACGATGTCGGTCAGCAGGCCCGGGACCCGGTTCCCCGACATCTCGACGGGATAGACGACGGAGGACGCGTTCATCATGACCACGCCGATCATCGCGAGCGCCCGGGCGACGTCCAGGAAGGCCACGCGCCGCGCGGGGGGCGCGAGGCCGGGGAGGTCGCCGTCAGGCGCCGCCCCGGCCGTGTGGGGCGCCCCGTCCTCACGCCGCTCCCCGGTCCCGCCCGGCGGCCCGGCGTCGTTCCGTCGTGCACCGGCCGTGCCGTCCCCCGCCTCGCCCATGCGCTGCCCCTCCCCTTCCGGATGCGAACGGCTCCCAGCCTCGTCTCCGCGCCCGTGCGCGCGCATCGACCGAACGGACGACGTCCGGAACCGCCCGCCTCGTACCTCCGGCCGAAGCCCGCCGCTTCGGTGCCGCCTACTCTGGTCGCCATGGCCATGAACAGGGTGTTCGCGAAGCTCGGCGTCAGCCGGAGCAGCGGTGCGCTGTCCCGGCTGACGCCGTGGGCGGTGGCGTGCGTGCTCGCGGTGGTATGGGTGCTGGACCTGCTGCGCGTTCACGACGACTTCTCCACGCCGCACTGGATGGGGCCCCCGCACTCGGCCATGGACTACCTGCCGGTGGTCTCCGGCGCGGCGGCCTGCGCGCTCACCCTGCTCGCCCTGCGGCCGTCGGCGGGGCCGGTGGCGACCTGGGCTGTCGGCGTATCGGCGTCGGCCACGGTGTTGGCGGCCTCGGTGACGCTGTGGCCGCTGCCCGGGGGGGAGGCGTTCGGATACGCCCTGGTGGGCTCGGAGGTCGGCGCGCTGCTGGTGCTGCTCGTCCTGGCCGGGCTGCGGTGCCGTCCCTGGCAGATCGGCGCGGTGTCCCTGTGCGCCTTCGCGGCCGCCCTCTCGGACTACCTGCGAGACCCCGTCCCCTACTACGCGAGCCTGGCCAACACGTCGCTGACGTTCGTGGCCGTGGGACTGGCCCCGGGGCTGTACCTGCGGTGGCGGGAGGCCCAGCGCCGCTCGCACATGGAGCAGGCCCGCTCCCAGGAGCGGCTGGCGATCGCCCGCGACCTGCACGACGTCGTGGCGCACGAGGTGACCGGCATCGTCGTCCAGGCACAGGCGCTGCGCCACATAGCCGACCGCGACCCCGGCGCGGTGCGCAACGCGCTGCCCGAGATCGAGGCGGCGGGGGCGCGCGCCCTGGAGTCCATGCGCGGGATGGTCTCGCGGCTGCGGGAACCGGGCGACGTGCCGCTGGCCCCGGACGCCGCCGCGGGGCTGGCCCGGCTGGCGACACCGGCGGCCGGGAGCCGCCCGGAGGTGGCGGTGCGGTGCGAAGGCCCCGTGGACGCCCTGCCGCCGACCGCCGGAACGGCGGTGCTGCGGATCTCCCAGGAGTCGGTCACCAACGCGCTGCGGCACGCCCGGGGCGCCACCCGGGTGGAGGTGTCGGTGGAGGCCGGGGCGGAGGAGGTCGCGGTGCGGGTGGTCGACGACGGCCAGGGGGCCGCGGGCCCGTCCGGAGGCGGGTTCGGCCTGGTCGGCATGGCGGAGCGGGTGCGCCTGCTCGGCGGTGCGTTCTCCGCGGGTCCCCGGGACCGGGGCTGGGAGGTGGCGGCGCGGCTGCCGCTGGACCGGGCGGACGGGGGCCCGGAGCGGCGTTCGACGGTCGGGGAGCAGGGGTGACGGTGACCGGGGGTTCCCGGGAGGACGAGAAGGAGCAGGAGTGGTGACGGCGGCCGGGGAGTCTCGGGAAAGGGAGGGAGCAGGGGTGGCGCTGGGGACCGGAGGGGAGCGGGCGGCGCCCGGCGACGGCGAGGCGCCGATCCGGGTGCTGCTGGCGGACGACCAGGCCATGGTGCGGACCGGGTTCCGGTACATGCTGGCGGCCGAGGACGGCGTCGAGGTGGTGGGCGAGGCCGGTGACGGCCTTGAGGTGGTCCGGCTGGCGCGCGAGCTGCGCCCGGACGTGGTGCTCATGGACATCCGGATGCCGGGGGTGGACGGCCTGGAGGCCACGCGGCGGCTGGCCGGTCCGGGGGTGGCCGACCCGCTCCGGGTGGTCGTGGTGACCACGTTCGACCTGGACGAGTACGTGCACGCGGCGATCACCGGAGGGGCGGTCGGGTTCCTGCTCAAGGACGCCGGACCGGCCCTGCTGGTGGAGGCGGTGCGGGCCGCCGCCAGGGGCGACGCCCTGGTCTCCCCGAGGGTCACCGTCCGGCTGCTGAGGCACTTCGCGTCGGCGCCCCGGTCCGCGCCGGGGGACTGCGGGCTGACCGTGCGGGAGCTGGACATCGTGCGCGCGGTGGCGCGGGGGCTGACCAACACCGAGGTGGCCGGGGAGCTGTTCGTCACCGTGAGCACGGTCAAGACGCACCTGGCGAGCGTGCAGGCCAAGCTGGGGGCGCGCAACCGCGTGGAGGTGGCGGCCTGGGCCTACCGCAACGGGCACGCGGAGTAGTCGGCGCCTCCCCGGGGCGGCGCCGGTGCGCCGCGCGGTGGCGCGACGGCGGGACCCGGAACCGTCCGGCGGCGGAACGCGCCCCGACCGCCGTGCCGCTCCCGGCAGGAGCGGCGCCCTCCAGCCGCTCGCGGGCGGCGGTCGCCCACAGCCCCCGCCGCCTCCACCGCCGCCGGGCCCTACGCGGTTTCCCGGAGTACGGGGGGGTCCCCGGGGCGCCCGGCCTCCGGCGGCCCCCTACCAGTTGGCGGGGGCGTAGTCCTTCAGGAAGCACCCGTGCAGGTCCTCGCCCAGCTCGCCCCGCACGATGGGGTCGTACACGCGCGCGGCCCCGTCCTCCAGGTCCAGGGGCGCGTGGAACCCGGCCTCGGCCAGCCGCTCCTTCTCCGGGTGCGGGCGCTCGTCCGTGATCCACCCGGTGTCCACACTGGTCATCAGGATGCCGTCGGACTCCAGCATCTCCTGGGCGCTGGTGCGGGTGAGCATGTTGAGCGCGGCCTTGGCCATGTTGGTGTGGGGGTGCCCCGGCCCCTTGTAGCCGCGGCCGAACACCCCCTCCATCGCCGACACGTTCACGATGTAGGCGCGGCGCGCCGAGGACGCGGCCAGGGCCGGGCGCAACCGGTCCACCAGCAGGAACGGCGCGCTCACATTGCACAGCTGCACCTCCAGCATCTCGACGGGGTCGACCTCGCCGATCCGCCGCGTCCAACTGTTCACCGGGGCCAGGTCGGGCACCAGCCCCCCGGCGTCGATCGCCGTTCCGGTGCGCACCCGCTCCATCGACGCGGAGCCCGTGGTCAGCGCCAGGGACGTGAGCATGGCCGGGGTGAGCGCGTGGGTCGCCGGGGCGTCCCGCTCCGGACCGGCGGGGCCCTCCAGGGCGCCCGGGCGCACGCCGCCCAGCACCAGCGGCTCGGGCAGGCCCTCGCCCGTGAGCGGTTCGGCCTCGGCCTCGGCCAGCGGCCCGTAGGAGCCGGGCGAGCGGCGAACCGTCTGGGCCGCGTTGTTGATGAGGACGTCCAGCGGCCCCTGTTCGGCCACCGAGTCGGCCAGCCGCAGCACCTGGGCGGGATCGCGCAGGTCGATGCCCACCACCCGCAGCCGGTGCAGCCACTCGCCGCTGTCGGGCATCGCGGCGAAGCGGCGCACCGCGTCGTTGGGGAACCGCGTGGTGACGGTGGTGTGCGCGCCGTCCCTCAGCAGCCGGAGGGCGATGTACATGCCGATCTTGGCCCGGCCGCCGGTGAGCAGGGCCCGGCGCCCGGTCAGGTCGGTGCGGGCGGCCCGGCGCTCCCTGTTGAACGCGGCGCACGCGGGGCAAAGCTGGTGGTAGAAGGAGTCGACCTCCCGGTACTTCTCCTTGCAGATGTAGCAGGGCCGGGGCCTGCTCAGCACACCCGCGAGGGCGCCGCCGCTGCCGCTGGTGAGGGCGCGGCCGTTGGTCTCGTCGTCGATCCGGTCCGGCGCCGCGGTGGCGGTGGCCGCGAACACGGCGCTGTCGTGGGCCCGGCGGGCGGCCTGGCGCTCCTTGCGGCGCTGCTCCTTGACGTTCTTGAACAGGCGGGCGGTCGCGCGCTGGAGGGCGACCGAGTCCGGGTGGTCGCTGGGCAGCTCGCCGGCGCGGGCGATCACTTCCAGGCACGCGGCCAGCCGGTCGGGGTCGATCCGCTCCGCCGGGTGCTCCGTTTCCTCCGGCGGCGTCCGGGTACCCGTGTCCGTCATCGTCTCTGTCACCGCTCCACCGCCGCGCCGCGGTCGTCGCGGCCGGCCTTGCGTTCCCTGTGTCCGGTGGCTCCCGACTCGGGGCCATCAGGAACTGTACGCGCACCCCGGGACCGCGCGGAGCGCGGTCCGGTGGAGCCGGTGCGCATCGGGTGTGAGTGACGGGTGAGTATGGGGGGGACAACGTCGCCGCGTAGGAAGTACGGACCGTACGGGTGTGACGCAGGAACGAGGGACGGCCGGGCGGAGCGCGGCGGTCCCGGAACCGGGGGGTGGGAGCCGTGACCCAGCACAAGGCCGCCGCGGGCGCGGAGGGCGGCGCCGAGCGCGAACTAGTGGTTCTGCTCGACGAGGAGCACCGGCGCGTGGGAGTCGCCGACAAGGCCACCGTGCACACCCGGGAGACACCGCTGCACCTGGCGTTCTCCTGTTACGTCCTGGACGCGGACGGACGGGTGCTGATCACCCGCCGGGCCCTGGGCAAGACCACCTGGCCGGGGGTGTGGACGAACAGCTGCTGCGGCCACCCCGGCCCGGACGAGGACCTCGACGCGGCCGTGCGCCGCCGGGTCGGCCAGGAGCTGGGGATGCGCGTCAGCGGGGTGCGGCCCGCGCTGCCCGACTTCCGGTACCGGGCGGTGTCGGCCGAGGGGATCGTGGAGAACGAGTTCTGCCCGGTCTTCTGGGCGCGCGCCGAGGACGGACCGGCCCCCGACCCGTCGGAGGTGGCCGAGTACGCGTGGGCTGAGTGGGCGGACCTGGTGGCGGTCGCCGAACGCACACCGTGGCTGCTGAGCCCGTGGGCGGTGGAGCAGATCCCCCGTCTGAACGCGCTCTGAGCCGTGCGGCGGCCCCCGGGACGGGGCGGGCCCGGGGTGCCGTGCGGCGGAGGCGGGAG